>CATPAS010000332.1 GCA_955652075.1 uncultured Gaiellaceae bacterium
CGCTTGACGTCGTTCATGAGGAGCATGATCCAATCACGCGGCGCTGTCTCTGCCGAAACCGGGAGAATGCGACACGAGAGGAGGACGATGGCGACGCACGCGACTGCAGAGCTGGATCGGACCAGGATTGCGACGCTCACGGCGCGCGAGCAGCAGCGGCTCGACGAGCGGACGCCCGAATCCCGCGCTCTGTACGAGCGCGCACGGAAATCGCTCTCCGGCGGCGTGGCGTCGGCCTATCAGGAGAGAGAGCCCTGGCCGATCTACCTCTCGCACGGCGCCGGGTCTCACGTCTGGGACGTCGACGGGAACGAGATGGTCGACTTCCATAACGGCTTCGGCGCGATGGTGCAGGGACACGCGCATCCCGCGATCGTCCGCGCCGTTCGGGAGCGGGTGGCCCTCGGCACGCACTTCGCCGCGCCGACCGAAGACGCGATTGTCGTCGCGGAGGAGCTCTCGCACCGGTTCGGCCTGCCCCGGTGGCGCTTCGTCAACTCCGGAACGGAGGCGACGATGGACGCGATCCGTATTGCGCGCGCCCACACCGGACGCGACACGGTGGTGAAGATCTTCGGTTCGTACCACGGGCACCACGACTACGTGATGGTTTCGATCGGTTTTTTTTTTTATGATATTGGGTACAGCGAGATCTACTCATCCCTTCCATACGGAGCCGGGATTCCCAAGGCCGTGTCGGACCTGACCGTATCGGTGCCGTTCAACGACGCCGGAGCGATGGAGCGACGGCTCGAGCGGCTCTTCGAGGAAGGGCGCCCGCCCGCCTGCGTGATCATGGAGCCGGCGATGATGAACCTCGGCGTCGTCATGCCCGAGCCCGGCTACCTCGAGGCGGTACGTGAGCTGACCCGGCGGCTGGGCGTGGTGTTGATCTTCGACGAAGTCAAGACCGGCCTCTGCATCGCGCCGGGCGGAGCAACCGAGTGGTTCGGCGTCACGGCCGATCTCGTGACGCTGGCCAAGACGCTCGGCGGGGGGCTCCCGGCCGGCGCCATCGGCGGCTCCGAGGAGCTCTTCGAAGTGGTCGAGCGTGGCACCGTCTACCAGGTCGGCACCTACAACGGGAACCCGCTATCCATGGCCGCGGCGCGTGCGAGCTTGCTCGAAGTGCTGACACCCGATGCCTACGAGCATCTCGAAGCGTTGGAGGAGCGCCTGCTGACCGGCTGTCAGGCCGTCATCGACCGCTACGCACTCCCGGGCTACGCCGTCGGAGTCGGCGCGAAGGGTTGTGTGACCTTCTCGCCAGCGCGGATCGTCGACTACGAGACCTTCAAGGCACATCAGGACGGCGAGCTCTCGGAGCTCGCATGGCTCTACAACATGAATCGCCGCGTCTTCATGACGCCGGGGCGTGAAGAGGAGTGGACGCTCTCGGTTCTGCACGTCCCGGAGGACTGCGACGCGTTCGTCGCTGCGTTCGAGGAGATGGCCGCCGACCTCACGGCCTGACGCTCTGATACGAGAACGCCGGGTGCGTGGGCCTGACCCTTGTAACGGGCGAGCCGTTGCGCGAGTCTCAGCAGGACCCGAAGAAGGAGGACGAGATGCCCCCGATCTCGCGTGGCTTCAGAGGCCGGCATCGCGACGACGCTTCAAGCGACCGCGTCCCGCCCGGCCAGTACGTAACGGAAGACTTTCCGGTGCTTTCCGCCGGGCCGACGCCGCACACGCGCCTCGAGCAATGGGATTTCTCCATCACCGGTGAGGTCGACAATCCCCACCGCTGGAGCTGGGAAGAGTTCCGCGCGCTTCCGACCGAGGCGGTCACCGTCGACATCCACTGCGTGACCAAGTGGTCCAAGCTGGATTCGGTCTGGGAAGGCGTGTCCGTCGACACGCTGCTCGAGGGGATCGAGACGTCGGGCGAATACGCCCTCCCTTTCTGTGACGGCGGCTACACGACCAACCTGCCGCTCGAGGACCTGACCGGGGGCAAGGCCTGGGTCGCGTTCGCATACGACGGCGAGCCGCTCGAGCCGGAGCACGGCGGCCCGGCGCGGCTGCTCGTGCCGCACCTCTATTTCTGGAAGAGCGCCAAATGGGTGCGGGGCATGCGGCTGGCGGTGACCAACGAGCCCGGCTTCTGGGAGACGAACGGCTACCACATCTACGGAGATCCATGGAAGGAGCAGCGGTACTGGGGCGACTGAACTGGCTCGAGGCCGAAGTGGTGGAAATCAGGCCCGAGACGAGCCAGACGAAGACGATCGGCTTCGAGGTGCCGGGATGGCCGGGTCACCGGGCAGGCCAGCACGTCGACGTCCGGCTGACCGCCGAGGACGGCTATCAGGCCGAGCGCACCTACTCGATCGCCTCGGCCGTCGACGACTCGCGGATCGAGCTGACCGTCGAGCGGCTCGATGACGGCGAGGTCTCGCCCTATCTCACCGATGAGCTTCGCCCCGGTGACACGATCGAGTTACGGGGCCCGGTTGGTGGTTACTTCGTCTGGGACCCGCACGCGCAGGGCACGGTGTTTCTGGTCGGCGGCGGCTCGGGCGTCGTCCCGCTGATGGCGATGGCAAGGCAACGCGCAGCCGAGGGAAGCAAGATCCCGACGCGCCTGCTCTACTCGGCGCGAACCTGGGATGACGTGATCTATCGCGACGAGCTCACACGTCTCGCCGCTGGAGACGCGGGGCTCGACCTCGTCTACACACTCACACGTGCGCAGCCGCCGGGGTGGGAGGGATACGGCCGCCGCGTCGACCTCGAGCTGCTCGCCGAGGTGGCGCCGGCCCCTGCCGTGCTCGCCGTGGCATTCGTCTGCGGCCCGACGCCGTTCGTCGAGGCCGTCGCGAGCGGTCTCGTCCAGCTCGGACACGTCCCGGCGCGAGTCAAGACCGAGCGCTTCGGCCCGACAGGAGGATGAGATGGACGCACTGATGCTCGACGGCAATGCAGCAGCAGGCCTGCTCCAGGAGATCTTCGGCTCCGAGATGACGACCGCGGTGGGAACGTGCCACGCTTGCGGGACCGCGGGCGAAGTCGGCGGCGTGTTCCTCTATCGCGGCGCGGGCCTCGTCTTCCGCTGCCCGCAGTGCGACGCCGTCCTGATGAAGATCGTCGTCGGGGGCACGCGACGGTGGATCGACCTCCGCGGTCTACGCGCGCTCGAGCTGGACCTCGAGCTTGGGACTTAGTGGCTCAGAGCCACCAAGTTCGAGGGCTCAGCCCATTTCGATCTCTGCGCGTAGTCCGGCGCGGCCGAGGAAACGAAGATGGCGGAAGTGAGAGCCGAGTGCGGCTCGAAGCGTCGGCTGCACCGTGTAGCGCACGCCGTGGCGCAGGCAGTTTCGCTCGACGATCGGAGCGATCGTCGGGTAGAGCGTGTGCGGCAGCCGCGGGAAGAGGTGGTGCTCGATCTGGTAGTTGAGCCCGCCCAGCGCCCACGTCAGGAGTTTGTTGTGGGGGCAGAAGTCGACCGTCGTCTCGACCTCGTGCACGGCCCAGGCACGTCTGTCGGACACAAGATCGGCCGGTGAAGCGAAGCTCGCCTCTTCGACACAGGGCGCGAGCTGAAATGTGATCGCCATGATCACGCTTCCCACCATGCTGAGCCCGAGGTACACCGTCGCAACCTTCCACCACGGAAACACGAGCAGCGGTAGAACGATCGCCCAGGTGGCGTAGAACACCTTGCCGCCGACCAAACCGGCCAGCGTCCAACCGGAGGGAAACCGGAGCGCGCTCTTACCGATCGACCCTACCCGGATGCTGTTGATGTCTCCCAGCGTCTGCCAACGCAGCCCCATCAACGAGTACAGCGGCCAGACGTAGATGTGCTGGAACCGGTACCACGGCCGCGTCGGTTGGATCGGCGAGAATCTTGCATACGGCGTCTTCTCGATGTCGTCGTCGTACCCATCGACATTCGTGTAGGTGTGGTGCGCGACATTGTGCTTGACACGCCAGGCGTAGCTGCTGAAGCCGAGGAGTGCATCGGCGGTCCAACCGACGAGGTGATTGTGGCGGCGGCTCTTGAAATATGAACCGTGATTGGCGTCGTGCTGGACGCAAAAGGCGACCAGCGTAGCGCCGGCGAGCAAGCCCCCAAGGCACAGTGCGACCACCACTCCGTCCAGTCGCGTGAATAGCAGCACGGCCCATGAAGAAACGATGAGCCCGACCGCGATCGGGGCCTTCAAGTAGAGCTGAAGCGACGCTCGCAGCCGAACGTCTCGGTCCGACAGATGGCGTTCGACCTCGGCGCGCGTGTCGCGGAGAAACGCGCCGCCCGTCTCGAATGTCGCCTTGTCCGTTTCCATCATCGGCCTCCGTCTCAGCGGGATCGCCGACACCGTTGATCGGGTCGGCCGCAATCTGCTTCTCGCAGTGCTCTGAGCGAGACCTTTCTTGCTGGGCCACCTGCTCTGGAGCCCGGCAAGCACCACACAGTACCGATGACTCCCGCAGACTGGTCGGGTGGCCCTCCTCGAAGTTTCGCAGCCCTACGACTTCGACCTCTCACTCGATCGCTTTACGTTCTGGGGCGTCGACCGGGCGAACGTCTGGCGCGACGGTGGTCTTCATCGAGTCGTCGACGGGCGTGAGGTCAGGATCACTGCGGCCGACGGTGGCGTGCAGGTCGAGCCGTTCGACGCGGCCATCGAGCCGGTCGTGCGCAAGCTCCTCGGGCTCGAGCTCGACCTGCCGCCGTTCCTCGAATTCGCGCAGGACGATCCGGTGCTCGCCGAAGCGGTACGGCGCTTCCCCGGCTTCCGCCCGCCGCTCGCGCCAGACCCGTTCGAGGCGCTCGTCTCGTCGATCACCGCACAGCAGGTGTCGCTGCACTCCGCGTTCGCCGTTCGCAGCCGGTTCATCGACCGCTTCGGCATCGCCGCGGAGCACGCCGCCGGCTTCCCGACCCGCGAACGCGTCGCGGTGGCGACCGAGGACGAGCTGACGGAGCTCGGCTTCTCCCGTCGCAAGGCGGAGTACGTGCTCGGCATCGCGCGCGTGGATCTCGACTTCGACGAGCTGAGCACGCTCCCCGACGATGAGGTCAAGGCACGGCTGACGACACTTCGCGGGCTCGGCGAGTGGAGCGCGGACTGGTTCCTCGCGCGGCACCTCGCCCGGCCCGAGGCCTGGCCCGCCGGCGACCTCGGCCTGCGTAAGGCGGTGCTCGCGTTCTACCCTGAGACGACAGACGTCCGTGCCGCGGGTGTCCGGTTCCACCCCTTCCAGAACCTCAGCGCCCACTACCTGCTCGCCGCCCTGCGCTACAGATGACCATCCGCCCCGCCACGAAGAACGACCAGGAGCTCATCCGCCAGTTGTGGATGGAGTTCCAGGCCGAGCTCCCCGAGCCCGAGTACCTGCAGGAGACCTGGGAGGACGCGTGGTCCGACCTCGCCCAGACGGTGCGGGAGGGCGTCGCCCTCATCGCCGAGGAGGAGGAACGCGCCGTCGGGTTCGTCTTCTGCATCCTCGGGGAGCGCGGGCGGAAGACCGCGCACGTCACGGACATCTACGTGCGGCCCGATGCGCGCAACAAGGGAATCGGTCGGGCGCTGCTCGCAGGGATCCTCGAGCCTGCTCGTGCCGCGGGCCTCGACCACGTCAGTCTCGAGGTGCTGATCAGGAACAGCGATGCCCGACGCCTGTACGAGCGTCTCGGTTTCACTCCCGTGGACGTGTTCATGGTCGCGCCGGTCGGCGCGCTCGCCGATCAGCTCGGGAGCGACGAGCGTCCGGCCTCTGCCGGATCGCTGCACGTCCAGACCGACGACGAGGCGGGCGTCGAGCGCGCGGTGACGCAGTTCCTGCCACGTCTCGGGCGTTCGGCGCACACCGAAGTGACGTCGCTGCGCAGCGGCTGGGTGACGGTCGTCGACGAGCTCTGTGACCACAACCGCAGCGCTCAGCGGCGTCTTGGTGCAGAGCTGTCCGAGCGAATGGGAGTTCCCGTGGTTGCACTGGCCCTCGAGGAGGAGGCAGTCGTGCGCTTCCTCCTGTTCGAGCGCGGCCGCATGGTGGACGAGTACCTCTCCGTTCCGACGTATTACGGCGAGTTGAGCAAGGCCGACGAATTGTCGTTGTCCGCAAATCCGACGCTTGCCGCACGTCTCACCGGCGCAGACCCCGCGCGGGTGCGCGCGGTTGCACGCGTCGCCTCGTCGCCCTCCGAGCTACCGCCCGCACGCGAGCTGCTCGGTGAGATCGCCGACGTGCTCGGGCTCGAGGCTAGGATCGACCGGTGATCACGCTCTACGACGCCGATCGCTGCCCCTACTGTGCGCGTGTCCGCATTGCGCTCGCCGAGAAGGGGATCGAGTACGAGACCGTCGAGATCGATCTCGACGACCGCCCGGCGTGGATCTACGAGAAGAACCCGCTCGGGCGGGTACCGGTGCTGGAAGAGGACACCTTCGTGCTTGCCGAGTCCGCGGTGATCGACGAGTACCTCGAGGACCGGTATCCGGAGCCGGCGTTGTGGCCGGCCGATCCGGCCGAGCGCGCGCTGGGCCGGATGCTCGTCTTTCGTTTCGACGAGCTCTCGAAGCCGTACTACGCGGTGCGCCGCGGTGAGGACGACGCGCACCTGCGGCTGGAAGGAAAGTTGGCGCAGCTCGACGCGTTGCTGCAGGGGCAGTTGTTCCTGAGCGGGCGCGAGTTCGGGCTTGCAGACATCGCGTACGTGCCGTGGATCCTGCGCGCCCGTGATCGCATGGACGTCGATCTCGGTCGGTTCGCCGCGCTGTCGAAGTGGGTAGCCCGTCTCGAGCAGCGGCCGTCGATCGCTGCGGAGCTCGACGTCGTCGCCTCGTTGTGAACGTTCTTCTGCTGCACGCCTTTCCGCTCGACAAGGCGATGTGGGCGCCGCAACTCCCGGCGCTCGCCGGCCACGACGTGATTGCGCCGCGCCTGTACGGCCGTGGACGGACGATGGACGAGTGGGCCGGTTCGATCGCCGATGAGACGGACGGCGACCTTGCGGTCGTCGGAGCGTCGATGGGCGGTTACTGCGCGCTGGCACTGGCGCGGCGCGCACCGGAGCGGGTGCGCGGCTTGTTGCTCGTCGGCGCGCGTCCTGACGCCGATTCTGATGAGCGGCGCGCCGGGAGAGCCGACACGATCGAGCTGATCCACAACGAAGGGTTGGAAGGACTGTGGCGCATGATGGTTCCGAAGCTCTTTCACGATGAGAGCGTGGCGGACGAGCACTTGCTCTATCGGGACGCCGAGGCGCTCGTCGTCGCGCTCGGGGCTGTGCGCGACCGGGAAGACTCGACCGATCTCATGCGGTCGTTCTCCGGTCCGGTGCAGTTCGTGATCGGCGAGTTCGATCCATATGTCTCCGCGGGAGAGCTCGGCGAATTCGACGTCCGCGAGCTGCCAGGTGTTGGTCACCTCGTGAATCTCGAGCGGCCGGACGAGTTCAACGAGATCCTGAGCGAGTTCGTCGACAGTGTCTGAGCTTCCGTCGGTCGTCGACGTCGCCTGGCTCGAGAGCGAGCTCGGGGCAAAGGACCTGTTCCTCGGCGACGTCCGTGGGCCAAACGCGCACGCGCGAGGACACATCCCCGGTTCGAGTCCCCTCGTTCTCGGCTCTCCGCCGCCGATGAGCGATCGCGAGCTGCTGCAGGCGCTCGCGCCGGAGGTCGGCCTGCGCCTGCGGCGTCACGGCGTGACCGGCGACGAGCGGCTCGTCCTCTACGACCGTGGCGACGGCATGGGCGCGATGCCGGCCGCGCAGATGGCAGAGCTCGCCGGGCATCCGCGCGTCGCCGTGCTGCTGGGCGGCGTTGCTGCCTGGCCCAGCGAGTTGCAGGTCGGACAGGTCCAGCTGCACCCGGTGAAGACCAGCTTCGAGCCGCGCTTCGACGCCGTTCCGACCCGCGACGAGCTCGCGGGCAGGCTCGAGGACTCGACGCTCATGATCCTCGACGTTCGTTCCGAGCCGGAGTTCAGAGGCAAGCACGGGTATCCGTGCGACCCGCGCCAGGGTCACATCCCGGGCGCGCGCCACGTTCCCGTGGAGGAGCTGTTCGCCGGCCCCGGCGAGCCGCTGCCGCCTGATCAGATCAGAGCTCGACTCGGCGATCCGGCCGAGATCGTGGCCTACTGCCACTCGGGCTCACGCTCCGCGCTGGCCACGCTCGCGCTGCGGCTGGCGGGGTATCGCACGCGCAACTACGCAGGCTCGTGGCACGAATGGTCGCGCCACGACCTGCCGCTCGAAAAGGGCTGACGTAAACCGACCGGTCGCGATCTAGACCGGAGAGCCGACGCGCTCGGCCGCGTCGACGAAGGCGTCGCAGAGGTCACCGCCCAGCGCGTTCCACGCTCCGATTCGTTCGCGCGTCTCCGCGAGCAGCGTTTCGGTGTCGACCGGCAATCCCTCCTCTTCGTCGACCCAGCTCTCCACTTGCTCGAGCGTCACCTCGGGATGGAATTGCACGCCCCAGGCTTTGTCCCCGAGCCGGAAGGCCTGCGTGCACACGCTGTTGCGCGCCAGCTCGACAGCGCCTGCCGGCACACCGTGGGTGTAGTAGTGCCACTGGAACGCCTCGAACGTCTGCGGCAGCCGGCCGAGGACAGGGTCGTCCGTGCCCGCGTCGGTGAGCTCCACGGGGAACCAGCCGATCTCGACCTCGTCAACGGGATAGACCGGCGCATGCGCCGCCTTCGCGAGCAGTTGCGCGCCCAGGCA
>CATPAS010000333.1 GCA_955652075.1 uncultured Gaiellaceae bacterium
AAGGCAATCAGACCGGTGGGCGCACGACGGTGAACTTGGCGGAGACGAAATCACCGTTGCGTCCAAGGTCGTCCAGACGCAACTCGACTCGGCGCGGCAGCAGAGGCGCACCCCCGCCCAGCGTGACCGGCGCGATCGAGAGAAGACCCAGCATGGAATGTCGTACGGCCACTTCCATTCCGCCGGATCCTTGCCCGCGAACTCGTGGTCGAGGATCCATTCGTACGTCGTCGACCCCATTGCCATCGCACCGATGTCGGCCATGAACTCGCGGTAGTTCAGCGGCCCGTCTTCGTCGCGCTCGCGGGTGAACAGCCAGTCCAGCGAGTTGTCTGGATCGGCGATGAAGCCGTCGAGGGTGGTCGCTGTGTAGTACTGAGTGAGGCTCACGATGCACCGGGCTTCTCGTCGGGTGTGAGGATCACCACGGGGATCTGGCGCGCTGTTTTCTTCTGGTACCGGGCGTAGCCGGAGAAGGCAGCGGTAATTTCCACCCAGAGCCGCTCCCGTTCCTCGGCTGAAGCAGTTCTGGCCTGGACGGTGAGCTCGTCGGGGCCGATCTCGACGACTGCACGCGGGTTCTGCTGCAGGTTGAGCGACCAGTCAGGAGGCCGATCCGCGCCGCCGTTCGATGCAATCACGACGAGGTCGGCTCCGTCCCGGAGGAACGTGAGCGGTGTGGTCCGTGCCTTGCCTGACCGCCGACCTGTGGTCGTGAGCAAGAGCACCGGCATCCCGACCAGCCTGCTGAGGAATCGGCCGCGGCTCAGCCGGTGGACAACCAGGTGGGTCTTGCTCAGGCCCTTGATCAGCGAACGCCTGAAACTCAACCGAAGCGCGGACACAAGACGCACTGCTCAGACGTCGAAGCCGAGCTCGTCGAGCGATTTGTGGAGCTCCTCGGCGTCGTCATACACACGGAACGCGCCGGCGTTGAGGAGCTCGTCGGCGCCATACCCTCCGCTGAGAAGCCCGACGCTGAGCATGCGCGCGCGGCGGGCCGCAAGCAGGTCCCAGACCGCGTCGCCGACCACGTAGCAGTCGTCCGGGTCGACACCCAGCGCGGCCTGGCAGGCGAGGAACAGATCTGGCTCCGGTTTCGCGCGCGCGACATCGCCGCGGTCGATCACCACAGTCTCAGCGCCGACTCCGAGTACCTCGAGCGACAGGTCGATCTCCGGGTGGCGGCCCGACGTCGCGATTCCGTGCACGATGCCGCGGTTGCGAAGATCCTCGAGCAGGGCCCGGGCTCCCGGGAGGGCCCGTCGTTCGGGGAGCAACTCCCGGAAGATGGCTCCGTGGCGCTGCTGAATCGCCTCCGTCTCCTCGACGGAGAGTTGCCGCCCGACCTCACGCGCCACGGCGCGCGCAAAGAGGCCGCCGCTCATCCCGATGCGGCGGTGAATCCGCCACCCGTCGATTGGCATCCCCTCTTCTGCGAGCGCGCGCTGCCACGCGAAGACGTGCGCGTAGACGGTGTCGACGAGCGTCCCGTCGAGATCGAAGATCAGGGCGCGCGCCACGACTCACGAGCCTAGCCGCCTCGGACGGATGCGGCGGCCCGCCTTAGGGCGTGAGCGCGGGAACGTCGGTCGCAGCGGGGGCTGCAGTGTCGAGCTCGGCGTCACGCGCCGTGAGCGCCGAGTAGCGGCCGCCTGCCAGGATCAGGTCTTCGTGCCGGCCGGACTCGACGACGCGGCCGTGGTCGAGCACGATGATCTCGTCGGCGTCGCGCACGGTCGAGAGCCGGTGCGCGATCGCGATCGTCGTTCGGCCCTCGGAGAGCCGGTCGAGCGCTTCCTGAACCAGCCGCTCGGTCTCCGTATCGAGCGAGCTTGTCGCCTCGTCGAGGACGAGGATCGGCGGGTTGCGCAGCATCGTGCGCGCGATCGCGATCCGCTGCTTCTCGCCACCGGAGAAGCGATAGCCGCGCTCGCCGACGACTGTGTCGTAGCCGTCGGGCAGCGCCGCGATCACGTGGTGGATGCGCGCCGCCTCGGCAGCCAGCTCGATCTCCTCGTCGGTCGCGTCCGGCTTCGCGAACCGCAGGTTCTCGCGCACCGACTCGTGGAAGAGATATGTCTCCTGCGAGACGACGCCGACCAGGTCGCTGAGCGCCTGAAAGCTCAGATCGCGGATGTCGACGCCGCCGATTGTGATTCTCCCGCGGCTGACGTCGTAAAGACGCGCCGCGAGGTAGCCGAGCGTCGTCTTGCCGGAACCGGTCTCCCCGACGAGAGCGGTCGTCGTGCCCGCCTCGACTCTGAACGAGACGTCCTGGACCGTCCAATCCTCGCCGTACCTGAACCAGACGTGGTCGAACACGACGTCGCCGGGTTGCCCGACCGCAAGCGCGTCCGGCTTCTCCTCGATGTCGATCGGCTGGTCGAGGTATTCGAAGATTCGATCGAAGAGGGCGAGTGACGTCTGGACGTCGAGGCCGACGCCGAGTAGCGAGCCGACGGGGAAGAAGAGCCGCGTCTGCAGCGTCGTAAAGGACACGAGCATCGGGATCGAGACCGCATGCGATCCGTGCGCGAGCGCGAGCCCGCCGAACCAGTAGACCGCGGCGGGCATGACCGCGAAGCTCGTCTGGATCGCCGCCATCACCCAGCGACCCGCCATCCGCTGGCGCACCTCGAGGTTGGAGAGGCGGAGCGAGTCGGCTTCGAAGCGGTCGGCGAGCTCGTTGCCCCGCCCCATCGTCTTGCCGAGCAGGATCCCCGAGACCGAGAGCGACTCCTGCACGAGGCTCGAGATGTCGGCAAGGGTCTCCTGCGTCGTTTTTGCGATCCGGCGGCGCTCGTTCCCGACGCGGCGCGTGAGCAGCACGAAGAACGGGATCAGCGAGAACGCGAACAGCGCGAGCTGCCAGTCCAGGACCAGCATGCCCACCATGGTTGCGGCGACAGTCGTGACGTTCGAGGCGATCGACGTCGCCGTGTTCGTGACGACGCTTTGCACGCCGCCGATGTCGTTCGAGATCCTCGACTGCACCTCACCCGTGCGCGTGCGTGTGAAGAAGGCCAGCGACAGGCGCTGCAGGTGCCGGAAAACCGCGGCGCGTAGGTCGTGCATCACCCGCTGGCCGACCTGATTGGACAGCAGCGTCTGAATCACGCCGAGCACACCGGTCACGACGGCGATCGCGATGATCCCACCGGCGTTGAACGAGAGCGAAGTGGTGTCGTTCCGCCCGATGGCCTCCAGGACGCGCTTGAGCAGGAAGGCCGGGACGACGCCTAGTGCCGCCGAGACGACGATCAGCACCAGGACACCGCCGAGGCGCCGCTTGTACGGCGCGAAAAGCGGGCCGATGCGACGCAGGTTCGCCCGGCGCACAGCCGGGTCGGCGGGACGCTCCGGAGGCGCCTCTGAGGAATGAAAGAACATGCCCATCCAGCGTCAGGGTACGTCGTCGGACGAGATCAACGCATGCAAACGCGGCTGCTCAGCCGAGCTCCTTGGGAACGACGTAGGCGACGAGCTGGGCGTCGCCCGGGTTCAGGTTGCTCCAGCGGGGG
>CATPAS010000334.1 GCA_955652075.1 uncultured Gaiellaceae bacterium
CGCTCTGTCTCGTCGGCGCCTATTTCTTCGGCGCGTTCACGGCGTTGCCGTTCGCGTTGCAGGGGCACGGGGTCACGGTTGCGCCCGAGCTCTTCCAGTCTCTGCCCTATGTGATGACGATTCTCGCCCTGGTACTCGTCTCTTCGCGCGCTGCGCGCTTACGCTTCGGGGCGCCCGCAGCCCTCGGGATTCCGTACGTACGCGAAGAGGGCTAGCGCTTAGAAGCCGTCGAAGACCGGATAGCCTGCCGCGCCGGAGACGCAGTCTGCTGCGAAGAGCGCAACTCCGAGGTCTCCGGTCCAGAGCGAGTAGCGGCCGTAGCCGCGCTCGGCCCGTAGCCGGTCCACCTGTTCGAGCGCGTGCATCGCGAAACGGCGTGCCCGCTCGAGCCAGCGCTCGTCGCCTGTGCGCGCGAAGGCCTTGAGGAACGCGTAACCGTTACCGGCGGTGCCGTGACAGATGCCAGGTCCCTTCTCCAGAACCGGAGGTCCCGTATGCCAGAGGAGCTCGGCGCCGGCGCGGAGGAGGTCCTCGTCGAGGTACGCGGCGGCGCCGTTCACGATTCCCGGTGCGCCTGCACACCACTGGACGCGGATCTGCCCGTCCGGTCCAGGCAGCTCAGGCCGGAGCCGGGGCGGCCAGTTCGCGAGACGGCCCTGTTGAACAGCGGTGGCCGCGAGCAGCGCGGCGGAGACGCGCTTCAGTGTGTCGGCCCGATTCTCGTCGAGCAGCGGCAACAACGCCTGGACGTTCCCGACCAGCCCGTGCGGCGGCGTGAGGCCGCGCAGCTCCTGGCCGTAGAGGCGCTGGGTCCAGTAGCCCTCTTCGTCACGGCGCGACAGGAGCGCGTCCGCGCTCTTGTTCCACGCATCTCGCCACCGTTCCTCGCCCGTCCATTCGAGCATCGCCTGCGCGGCGAGGAGCGTGCCGGGGGACCCCCACATCACCTCCTCCGCCTCGTTGTCGACGTTCTCGTGCACGCGCGCGAGCAGGTCGTCCGCGAGCTCGCGGCTCGGACCGAGTCGCCAGGCCACGAGGAGGATTCCCGTCTCGCCGGTGAGCAACGCGGAATCCCGAACCGCAGGGAGCTTCATGCCCTTCATGTAGTCCGGTCGTTCGCGGAACAACTCGACGTTGCGGTGCGCGAGATTGCTGAGGTCGAGCTTGGTCTCGGTGTGGCCCCGCTGCCGTAGACGGTCGAGCGCCAACAGCACCCCTGCCGTGCCCACGTAGAGGTTCTTCATCGGGCTCGTCCCGTGCCAGCCGTCCCAGTCGTTTGCCCGCCAGAAGAGCCGCGGCCCGCGGAAGGCGGCGTCGGCGTCCTCGACGATCTCGCGGATCGCCGCCCGAGCCCGCAGCTCGCTCCAGGGCGTGTCGACCAGCGGCTCGAACGCCTCCGGTCGGTACAGCATCACTCCTCCCGGAAGGAGATCGCCTGCGCGCCCTCCCAGAGGGCCTTGATGCCGAGCTCGCGAAGCTGCTCGACGCCTTCGACGACCGTCGCGAAATGATTTCCGGCCAGAGGCCCGGCCTTCGAACCGAAAGCCACGTGTCCGTACGGGAACAGCACCTCGGTCTCGCTGAGGCCGCCGGGGTAGAGCAGGATCTCGCCCGGGTTCGGAAAGCGCGTCGCGTTTTCGGCTTCGACACCGACTTCGAGGTTGCCGAGCGGGATCCACATCGACTCGCCGCTCCAGCGCACGTGGATCACGCGGCTTTCCAGAGGGAGCAGCCGCCGAAATGCGGCGACCGTCTGCGGCGCGGCGTCGTGCTCGAGGCGCGCGGCGAAACGGAAGTCCCCTGAGACGATCTCGAGCACTGTCTACGGCCGCCGCCTGCGCTGCCGGTTCAGGACGCGTGGGGTTAGCACGCGCGTCCGTCTGAAATGACCGGTCGACCCGCTGGCGCTCTCCCGAAGACGCATCAAGGGATTCTCGCTCCTTGGGCGATCCAGCGCCCGAGGACGTCCCGCTCGGCCTTGGTCATCCCGGTGACGTTTCCGAGCGGCATCGCCTGAGTCTGCACCGCCTGCTGCTCGATTGCCGACGCCTGGGTCCTGATCTCCCCCGGCGTGTCGAGTTTGATCCCGCGCGGCGCTGCGCTCACCTTCGTCGGGTGCTGGGAGTGGCAGGCAGTGCAGCGCTGGTCGACGATGCGCGCGACCTGTGCGAACGGAACCGCCGGAGCTCCAGCGGCGGACTCGTTCTGAGGGCGGATCAGGATCGCGAGCACCGCGATCGCGATTGCGGCGGTGACCGGAATCGCCCACACGGTCCGTCCCAGGTGGCGCAGATTGAAGAAGTGGCGGACCCAGGCGCCGATGACGAGCAGCACGACGAGGATCAGCCATGAGTAGCTGTGTCCGTAGGTAAACGGGAAGTGGTTCGAGAGCATCGTGAAGACGACGGGCAGCGTGAGGTAGTTGTTGTGGACCGACCGCAGCTTTCCGCGGGCATTGGCCGCCGGGTCCGGTTCGCGCCCGGCCTGCTTGGCGCGCACGAGCTCCCAGTGCGCCGGGATGATCACGAAGAAGACGTTGCCGACCATCATCGTCCCGAGCATCGCGCCGATCTGGAGATAGGTGGCGCGCCCGCTGAAGAGGTGGCTCACGCCCCAGGCCGCGAACGTGATTAGTCCGAGCAGGACGGACGCGAGGATGAGCGGCCGCGCTGCGAGCAAGCGGCAGAGGACGTCGTACACGACCCACGCTGCCGCCAGCAAGGCGATGCTGATCGCAACGGCCTCGCCTGTCGAGAGGTTGGCCACGCTCTTGTCGATCAGGTAGGTGTCCGCGTTGAGGTAGTAGAGGACGATCATGAGCGCGAAGCCGCTCAGCCACGTCGTGTACGCCTCCCACTTGAACCAGTGCAGCGTCTCCGGGAGCACCCGCGGCGCGACGAGGTACTTCTTGATGTTGTAGAAGCCGCCGCCGTGGATCTCCCACGTCTCGCCGCCGATCCCAGCCTCCCGTTCGCGCTCGTCCTGCGGCGGCCGGAGGTGGTTGTCGAGGGCGATGAAGTAGAAGGACGACCCGATCCAGACGATGCCCGCGATCACATGCAGCCACCGCGCCAGGAGGTTGAGCCAGTCGGTGACGTACGGGTCGAGGGACACTAAGAGCGGCGCCATCGGTCCTCCGCGATCGCGACGAGCTCTTGAACTGCGGTGTCGAGCTCCTGCTCGCGCGACCGCTCGAGCCGTTCGCGCAGGATCGGGACGATCTCGCTCTTCGGGCGGTGGTTCGCGAACACGACGAAACGAAAGCCGAACCGTTCCTCGTACTCGGCGTTGAGTCGTCCGAGCTCCGCGAGCGTCTCGGGATCGTCGTCCTCGCCCTGTTCGGCAGCCGAGCGCGCGGACAGTTTCTTCGCACCGATCGCGGGATGCGCATTCAGCGCTTCGAGCTTCTCGTCCTGGCTCAGCTCGGCGATCACTTCGTGCGCCGACGCGAGCGGGTCGTTGTGCTCGGCGAGCTTCTCGACGAGCCGCGTCCGTCCTTCGAAGAGCTCGGCCAACTGATCGGCCGTCAGCTGCCGCGGTAGGTCGTGCACCCGTAGGAGGAAACGAGCAGCGGGATGTGGTAGTGCCCATCGTCGAGCTGGACCTCGACGCCGATCCCCTTGAAGAAGGGCGACGAAGGGCGGAACAGCAGCCGATAGACGCCGGGCTCGAGATCCGTGGCGAGAGGCGCGATGCGGCCCTCGGCATCCGTGTCACTCGCGCTGACGAGGTCCTCGCGCCAAAGCTCGACCCGAACGCCGGTTGCCGGCCGGCCGCGCTCGACGTCGAGGACGTGGGTGGAGATCGAGATGGTCATGCCGCGAATCTTTCCGCCTGGACGCGATGTTCCTTCGCGATCTCGCTTTCGTCGGCCCGGACGAGCCGGCCGTCGCGCACGAC
>CATPAS010000335.1 GCA_955652075.1 uncultured Gaiellaceae bacterium
CGGCTGAAGTGAGAGACGATGTCGGCGCCGTCCGCGGGGTGGCGCTTGATCGCCTCGTACTCCTCAGCGTCGAGCGTCTTGGGCTTGGTCAGGATGCTGTCGCGGACCGCGATCTTCCCGATGTCGTGGAAGAGGCCGCCGAACCGAATCGCGTCGAGGCCGCCGCGCGCCAACCCCAGCTCTTCGGCGACGGCGACTGCGATGCCCTGTACGCGTGCCGAATGGCCGGCGGTGTAGGGATCTTTCGCATCGACCGTCGCGTTAAGGCTCTCGATCGCCTCGAGCGAGCTCTCCTCGAGCCGGCGGTACGACTCCATCAGCTCGCGTGAACGTGCCCGGAGCGTCACCGCCTGGCGCTTGATCGTCGCGGACGCTTTACGGACGAGGAGCGCGAGCGCGGTGTACAGGGACGCAAACACCGCGATCACCACGATCCAGATGACGCGCTTGCCTGCCGCGATGAAGCTCTCGGTGTGCTGCGGCTTCGCGTAGATCTCATAGGCCCCGAGCGCGCGCCTGCCGTCGACGCTCATGATCGGCGCATAGACCTCGAAGACGTGGTCGACGCCGAGCCCGTGCTCGACGGCGTCCTCCGCGCCGCCGAGCTTGCTGATCGACGCATGCGCGCGTCGCTTCTCGATCGTCAAGCCGAGGTCGCCGAGGAGCGCCGACGAAAAGCGCCGGCCGATTCGTTCGGGCGCGAGGTTCGTCCACACGAGTGTGCCGTCCGGCCGCCACACCTTGACCGACAGGAGGTCAGGCTGCCGCCGCAGCTGCGCCTTGAGCTGAAGCGGGAGATGCGGCGAAATGTGGAGCTTGTCGCCGCGAACGAGCTGCGGCCGGAGCACCCCGTCGACGTACTGCGTCAGGCTCGTGCTGGCGTCGTCGAGCGCCTTGCGCTGGAGGGACGTGGTGAGGAGCCAGCCCAGCATCGTCGCGCCGATGAAGAGGATCCCGGCACTCGCCACCAAGAAGACATGCAGCAGCGTGACCGAGCGATGCAGCGCCCAGCCACCGGAGACCTTCGGAGCCGGTTGAGAAGGCATCTCGTCCTCAGGGCGCCTATCGGCCGGGGCTCCGGATGCCTTGAGGGTCCCAAACCTAGAATCGGCCCATGGATCTCGACCTCGTCTTCCTGGGCACCTCCGGCTCGATGCCCACCGCCCAGAGGGCGCCGGCAGCCTTGCTCGTCCGCCGAGGCGGCGATCGGCTGCTGTTCGACTGCGCCGAGGGGACCCAGCGCCAGCTGCTTCGGTCGTCGGTCGGTCTCGTCGAGCTCGGCGAGATCTTCGTCACCCACTTCCACGCCGACCACATCCTCGGGCTCCCGGGCCTGTTCAAGACCTTCTCGCTCCGGGGCCGCGAGGGCCCGCTCGCGGTGTACGGCCCGCGTGGGCTCGTCGACCTGCTCGGGTCGCTGAAGCGGGTCGTCGGGAAGCTCTCGTATGAGCTGCGGGTGGTGGAAGTCGAGCCCGGGGACGTGCTCGAACGGGACGGGTACCGCCTGGCGGCCTTCGCCGTCTCCCACGGTGTCCCGGCAGTCGGGTGGTCGCTGATCGAGGCGACACGGCCGGGTCGCTTCGACGTCGAGGCGGCCGATGCCCTCGGCGTGCCGAGTGGCCCCGAGCGCGGTGCGCTGCAGCGGGGGGAGTCGGTGACCTTTCCGGACGGGCGCACAGTGAGCGCCGATCAGGTGCTCGGGCCGCCGCGACCCGGCCGGAAGATCGTGATCACGGGTGACACCTCACCGTCCGAGACGATCGTCGAGGCGGCGTGGGGCGCTGACCTCCTCGTCACCGAGGCGACGTTCTCGGAAGAGGAGCGCGAGCGAGCGCAGGAGACGATGCACCAGACTGCCGCCCAGGCCGCCGGCATGGCACAGCGCGCGAATGTCGGGCTGCTCGCCCTGACCCACCTCTCCAACCGCTACTTCGGCCAGGAGATCGCCCGAGAGGCGCGCGAGATCTTCCCGGACACGATTGTCCCGAAGGACTTCGACCTCGTTGAGGTCCCATTCGCCGAGCGCGGCATGCCCCAGCTGGTCAAGGGTGGGGCGCTCCACCGGCCCGAGCCGGAGGCCGTATCATCCGCGCCGAAATGACGGGCATGGTTCGAGTCGCGGTCGCGGGCGACGTGGCCGAGGCGGAGGAGATCCAGGAGATCCTGCGCTCGGCAGGGATCGAGGCGGAAACCGCCGACGGCGAGGACGACTCGGTGATCGTGTCGGTCCCGGAGTCGTCCGTCGAGCAGGCACAGGACGCGATCGAGGCCATGACCGAGCCCGAAGACGTGATCGGCGAACCGTAAGGATTGGAGGAAGTTATGGGCATGGTGGTGTTCCGTGGCCGTCCGACCGCGACATCGTCGCGGACGCGGCCAGCACTTTCTCCGCAGTAGCAAGCTCGCCGCGGAGCTCGTTCGCGCTGCCGGTATCGAACGGCGCGACCTCGTCCTCGACCTCGGCGCCGGCAGCGGCGCGCTGACGGCCGCGCTCGTCCGCAGCGGAGCCTCGGTACTTGCAGTGGAGCTCGACACCGAGCTGGTCACAGGGCTGAGGCGGCGGTTTCCCCAGGTTCGAGTCATCGAAGATGATGTGCTCCACGTTCCCCTCCCGCGGGAGCAGTTCAAGGTTGTCGCCAATCTGCCCTTCGGCGGCACCACGGCGATCCTGCGCCGGCTGCTCGATCCACGAGAGTTGCTGGAGCACGCCGACGTGATCGTCGAGTGGGGCCTCGCGTCGAAGCGAGCCGCGGTGTGGCCCAGCACGCAGCTCAGCACGTACTGGGGAGCCTGGTTCGAGCTTTCGGTCGTGCGCCGACTACCGCGATGCGTGTTTGCGCCGCCGCCCTCGGTCGACGCAGGAGTGCTGAGGATCGTGCGCCGCCACGAACCGCTCGTCCTCGCGTCGGACCGTCGTCCGTATGAAACGTTTCTCGCGCGCGGCTATCGCGACGGTTTACCGTCGGTCGTGACAAGGCAGCGGCTGAGACGTTGTGAGGCGGAGCTCGGCTTTGCGCGCCAGGCGCGGCCCCGCGATCTCGACGCGTCGCAGTGGGCGGGCCTCTGGCGTGTCGTCCGGCAAAGCGTTTAGAGTCCCTCGCGACCGAACCCCTTTAAGCCGGTCCAGTGAGGCCGGGAAGGAGTCAGATGAAGCTGCCTGCCCGCAAACCGTCGACCCTGCTCGCGCCGTGAGCGCAGTGGAGGCTCCGGCGGGAACGGTTCTTCTCGATGCCGACGCGCTCCGCCGGACGCTGTCACGGATCGCGCACGAGATCATCGAGGCGAATCCGGATCTCGCCCGCGTCGCGCTCGTCGGCATCCAGACGCGCGGCGTTCCCCTTGCGCACCGTCTGCGCCGGCTGATCGAGGAGCGCGCAGGCGCTGCCCCGGATCTCGGCGCGGTCGACATCACCTTCTACCGCGACGACGTTCAGGTCCGGAGCGGAGGCGCGCCCCGGCATTCGCAACCGGTGGTCCGCTCGACGGCGCTCGACTTCCCGCTCGAGGGCAAGACCGTCGTCCTCGTCGACGACGTGCTCTACACGGGCCGCACGATCCGCGCGGCCATCGAGGCGCTCTTCGACTATGGCCGGCCCGAGCGGATCCAGCTGGCGGTACTCGTCGATCGCGGCCACCGCGAGCTGCCGATCCGCCCGGACTACGTCGGCAAGAACCTTCCGACCTCACGCGACGAGCGCATTCAGGTGCAGCTCGTCGAGGTGGACGAGGTCGACCGCATCCTGCTTGTCCCCGCACCCGAGGAGGCCCACGAGGATGGCTGACATTCGCGTCATGCGGGAGGACCTGCGTCCGCCCGCGTCGCCGCCGAGGCGGCACTTCATCTCGATCAAGGACGTCACGCGCGACGACGTGGAGCGCCTGCTTGCCACCGCGCGCACGCTCGAGCGCAGCATGGAGCGGGAGGTGAAGAAGCTCCCGACCCTCAAAGGGCGGCTCGTGATCAACGTCTTCTACGAGTCGTCGACGCGGACGTCGTCCAGCTTCGAGCTCGCCGCGAAGCGGCTGTCCGCAGACACGATGTCGATCAAGTCGTCGGGGTCCTCCGTAGACAAGGGGGAGTCGCTCAAGGACACGGCGATCACGCTCGGCGCGTACGACCCCGACGTGATCGTCATCCGCCACCCGCAGATCGGCGCGCCGAACCTCGTCGCGCGGGTGACGGAAGCCCATGTCGTGAATGCCGGCGACGGAAAGCATCAGCATCCGACGCAGGCGCTGCTCGACCTCTACACGATGCGGGAGGAGCTCGGCCGGCTCGAGGGACTCCACGTGGCGATCGTCGGCGACGTCCTGCACTCGCGGGTGGCACGGTCCCTGATCCAGGCCCTGTCTCTGATGAGCGCCCACGTCACGCTCGTCGGGCCGCCCGCGCTTCTTCCCCGCGGCATCGAGGCGATGGGATGCGAGGCGACCACGGACATCTCCGTCATCGCCGGCGCCGACGTCGTCTACGTCTTGCGGATGCAGCGCGAAAGGATGGAGGCGGGCGCCAACTACGTCCCGTCGCTGCGTGAGTACTCGGCTCGCTGGGGCGTGACGCCGGAGCGGCTGCGGCCGGGCCAGAAGGTGATGCACCCCGGACCGATGAACCGCGGCGTCGAGATCGACCCGCGGGTCGCCGACCACGCGGACGCGCTGATCGAGACGCAGGTGCGGGCAGGTCTCGTGACGCGCATGGCCGTCCTCTACGACCTGCTGACGAGCGGGCCGATCGAAGTCAAGACCGAATCGGTGCTGGAGGTCGCATGATGCTCTTCGCCAAAGACGCTCCCAGCGAGAACATCGTCGTGCGCGGCGCGCGTGTCATCGACCCGGTCGAAGGTGTGGATGCCGTCCTGGACGTGCGCGTGGACGACGGCGTGATCGCGGCGCTCGGCCAGAATCTCGACACGAACTCGCACCGCGTCCTCGACGCCGGCGGGTTGGTGCTGGCGCCGGCCTTCGTCGACCCACACGTGCACCTGCGCACACCCGGCCGGGAGGACGAGGAGACGATCGCCTCCGGCACCGCGGCCGCCGCTGCGGGCGGCTACTGCGCGATCCTCGCGATGCCGAACACCGATCCGGTCGTCGACTCGGCAGCGACTCTCGGCTCGTTGATCGAGGCCGCGCGCGCCGAGGCCGAGATTCCCGTCGGGTTTCTGGCGGCGATCACGAAAGGCCAGTCCGGGGCCGAGCTCACCGAGATGGGCGAGCTCGCCGCAGCCGGGGCGGTCGGCTTCAGCGACGACGGCGTTCCCGTGGCCGCACCCGGTCTGATGCGGCGCGCCCTCCAGTACGGGGCGGTGACAGGTAGGCGGATTGCGCTGCACTGCGAGGAGAGCACACTGTCGCGCGACGGCCAGATGCACGAGGGCGAAGTCTCGGCGGAGCTCGGCTTCACCGGCTATCCGTCGGTGGCCGAGAGCCTGATGGTGGAACGCGACCTCGCGCTTGCCGCGTACGAGCGCCAACCGCTCCATCTGCTCCACCTGTCTGCGTGGGAATCGGTGCAGGCGCTCCGGCGCGCCCGGTCGGACGGCGTGCAGGCGACCGCGGAGGTAACGCCGCACCATCTCTGCCTCACGGACGAAGCGATCCGGTCGCTCGATCCGAATCTGAAGATGAATCCGCCGCTGCGCGCTGCGTCGGATCGCACCGCACTGATCGAAGGACTCAAGGACGGGACGATCACCGCGATCGCCACCGACCACGCGCCGCATGCCCGCCACGAGAAGGAGGTGCCGTTCGAGGCGGCGCCGTTCGGCGTCACCGGGCTCGAGACGGCGTTCGCAGCGCTCTACACCCGGGTCGTCGAACCGGGGCTGATTCCCCTCGACGTCGTGCTCGAGCGGATGTCCGCCGGCCCAGCGCGCGCCTATGGGCTAGACGAGCCGCGCATCGCCGTCGGCTCCGCCGCGAATCTCGTCCTGCTCGACCTGAACGCGAGTTATCGAATCACGGAGGAGACGTTCCGGTCGCGCTCCGTGAACTCGTGGCTCCTCGGCGAGACGGTGAAAGGGAAGGTCCGCGCGACGATCGCCGCCGGACGGCTGGCGTACTCGTCGTGAGCGGTTTCCTCGCGCTCGAGGATGGCACGGTCTTCCGGGGCGATTCCGTGGCAGCCGAGGGCTTCGCGGTCGGCGAGGCGGTGTTCACCACCGCCATGACCGGTTACCAGGAAGTGGTCACCGACCCGAGCTTTGCAGAGCAGCTCGTCTGCTTCACGGCGCCGATGGTCGGCAACTACGGCGTCGCCGAGGGGCGGTCCGAATCGGCGCGGCCACATGCTCGCGCGGTGCTCATGCGCGAGGCGCGCGGCCCCGCGTGGACGGACTGGCTCCACGAACGCGGGATCGTGGCGCTCAGCGGCATCGACACCCGGTCCCTGGTGCTCAAGCTGCGCGATGGGGGGGCGATGCGGGCGGTGGCCGTCGCCGGCGGCGGCTCCGCCGAGCAAGCCGTCTCGGTGGCGCGGTCCCAGCCGTCGATGGCGGGACGCGCGCTCGCAGCCGAGGTGTCGACTCCAAGGCCGTACGTCTACGCAGACGCCGGACTCGCGCGGATCGCGGTCGTGGATTACGGCTGTAAGCGTTCCATCCTCCGACGCCTGGCAGGCGCCGGCGCAGCGGTGACGGTGTTCCCGCACGACGCGACCGAGGACGAGCTGCTCCGGTTCGACGCCGTGGTCCTCTCGAACGGCCCCGGCGACCCCGAGCCGCTCGCGAACGAGATCGCCGTGGTGCGCGACCTGATCGGGCGCGTGCCCCTCCTCGGGATCTGTCTCGGGCACCAGCTGCTCGCGCTCGCCGCCGGGCACGAAACCTTCAAGCTCCCCTTCGGTCACCGCGGCGCGAACCATCCAGTTCTGGAACGCGCGTCAGGACGCGTGCTCGTCACGAGCCAGAACCACGGCTTCGCCGTCGCGCCGTCCGAGTCACGTGAGGCGACGTACGTGTCGCTCTATGACGGGACCGTCGAGGGGCTCGACTTTCCGCTCGAGCACGCACGGTCGGTGCAGTTCCATCCGGAAGCGGGGCCCGGCCCGCACGACGCCTGGCCGATCATCGAACAGTGGGTCGAGGAGGTGGCGTATGCCCAGGCGGCGTGATCTCGAGTCGATCTGCCTGATCGGCTCCGGCCCGATCGTGATCGGACAGGCGTGCGAGTTCGACTACGCGGGCTGTCAGGCGTTGAAGGTCTTGCGGGAGGACGGTTTCCGCACAATCGTCGTGAACTCGAACCCCGCGACGATCATGACCGACCCGGGTTTTGCGGATCGAACGTATCTCGAACCGCTCGACCTCGAGGGCGTCAGCGACGTTGTAGCCCGCGAACGGCCTGACGCGCTGCTGCCGACGATGGGCGGCCAAACGGCGCTCAACCTCGCGAGGGAGCTGGCGGAGGCCGGCGTCCTGGAGAGGTTCGGCGTGGAGCTGATCGGAGCACCGCTCGACGTCATTCAACGTGCCGAGGATCGCGAGCTCTTCCGTGACGCCGTGCGATCGGTCGGGCTGCGCACTCCGAATTCCCGGATCGTCACCGACCTCTCCCAGTTGGCCGGGCTCGCGACCCCCGCGGTCGTGAGACCGGCATTCACCCTCGGCGGGCACGGCGGCGGCTTCGTCGAGACGGCGGACCAGCTGCGCCGCCAGGTCGAGTTCGGAATCGCCGAGAGCCCGATCGGGCAGGTGCTCGTGGAGGAATCGGTCCGCGGCTGGGACGAGTTCGAGCTCGAGGTCGTGCGCGATCGGAAGGACAACGTCGTGATCGTCTGCTCGATCGAGAACATCGACCCGATGGGAGTCCACACCGGAGACTCCGTCACGGTTGCGCCGCAGATGACGCTGTCGGATCACGCGTATCAGGAGCTGCGCGACGCCGCCGCCGCCGTGGTTCGGGCCGTTGGCGTGGAGTGCGGCGGATCGAACATCCAGTTCGCGCGCGAGCGTGACACCGGCGAGCTCCGCGTGATCGAGATGAACCCCCGCGTCTCCCGCTCCTCCGCGCTCGCCTCGAAGGCGACGGGCTACCCGATCGCCAAGGTGGCGGCGAAGCTCGCGGTCGGCTACACGCTCGACGAGATCCCGAACGACCTCACCAGCACCACGCCGGCCAGCTTCGAACCGACGCTCGACTACGTTGTCGTCAAGTTCCCGCGCTTTGCGTTCGAGAAGTTTCCCGGTGCCGACACGACCCTGGGAACACAGATGAAGTCGGTCGGTGAGGCGATGGGCATCGGGCGCACGTTCGTCGAGGCCTTCCGTAAGGCGCGGCGCTCGCGCGAGCTCGACGGCGAGGAGATCTGGCAGCTCGCGGACAGCGCACATCCCTGGTTTGCTGCCGAGCTCGAGGGCGAGCTCAGCGAGCTGTGGCTCGGTGACCTGGTCGCGGACGACTTCCTGAAGCTGAAGCGCGCCGGTCACTCCGACAGCGACATCGCTCAGCATTGCGACGCCACGGAAGAGGAGGTGCGCGCAAGGCGCCGGGCCTGGGGCGTGCGACCCGCGTACCGCCGGGTCGACTCGTGCGCCGGCGAGGTCGAGGCGGCTTCGACCTACTACTACTCGACCTGGGGTGAGGCGGACGAGGCGCCCCCTCACGGCGAGAAGCCCCGCGTCGTCATCCTCGGCTCCGGTCCGAACCGCATCGGCCAGGGGATCGAGTTCGACTACTGCTGCGTGCACGCGGCGCAGAGCTTCCGGGCGTTGGGCTACGAAGCCGTGATGGTCAACTGCAATCCCGAGACGGTCTCCACGGATTACGACACCTCCGACCGGCTCTACTTCGAGCCGCTCGGGCTGGAGGAGGTGCTCGCGGTGTGTGAGCGGGAGCGGCCAGAAGGCGTCGCGATCCAGTTCGGCGGTCAGACGCCGCTCAAGTTGGCGCGCGGGCTCGAAGCGGCCGGCTACTCCATCATCGGGACGCCGTTCGATGCCGTCGACCTCGCCGAGGACCGCGAGCGCTTCGGCGCCCTCCTCGACCGTCTGGGCATTCGGTGCCCGGCGTGGGGGATCGCGCGCACGACGGCCGAGGCAAGGACGGTCGCCGAGCGAATCGGCTTCCCGGTTCTGATCCGGCCCTCATACGTGCTCGGGGGGCGCGCGATGCGCGTGTGCTACTCGGCTGACGATCTCGGCGCGATCGAGAGCCCGGTGCTGATCGACCGGTTCATCGAGAGCGCGCTCGAGATCGACGTCGACGCAGTCTCCGACGGGCACGAGACCTACGTCGGCGCGGTCATGCAGCATGTCGAGGAGGCAGGCGTGCACTCGGGCGATTCGGCCTGCGTGCTGCCGGCACCCTCGCTCAGTCCCACCCGAGACGCGGAGATACGTTCGATCGTCCGCACGCTGGCGCAGGCACTCGGTGTGGTCGGCCTGCTCAACGTCCAGCTTGCAGTCGTCGAGGGAAGCGTCTACGTGCTCGAAGCGAATCCACGCGCCTCGCGCACGGTTCCCTTCGCATCGAAGGCGACGGGCGTGAACCTCGTCGAGGCCGCCTGCCGCGTAATGGCCGGCGCGCGCCTGTCCGAGCTCGACCTGTTCGAGGGACAGTCCCTGGGACACGTCTCGGTGAAGGCTGCGGTGCTCCCGTTCGCCCGCTTCCCGGGTGCGGACCCGGTGCTCGGCCCGGAGATGCGCGCGACGGGCGAGGTAATGGCGAGCGCCGCCGACCTCCCCACTGCGTTCGCGAAGGCGGAACGCGCGGCAGGGCGGCCACTGCCGGTCGCCGGAACGGCATTCCTCTCGGTGCGCGATGCAGACAAGCGGGCAGTCGTGCACGTCGCGGGCGGGCTCGCCGACCTCGGGTTCAAGTTGCTGGCGACCGCCGGCACCGCCGACACGCTCGCCTCGGCAGGGCTCGAGGTGGGACGCGTGCGGAAGGTGACGGAGGAGGGCGCAGGCCCGACGGTGGTCGATCTCATCCGCCGCGGTCGTTGCAACCTCGTCATCAACACCCCGCAGGGCTCGGGTGCGCGCACAGATGGCTATCTCATCCGCGAGGCCGCGCTCGTAGCGCGCGTGCCGTGCATCACGACGCTCTCCGGCGCGGCCGCTGCGGTGCATGCGATCGCAAACGCCCGCAGCGAGGAGTCGCTCTCGCTGCAGGAGCTCCAGGAGCGAATCGAGCATGAGACGCGAGCGGCTTAGCGTCGCTGCAAACGAGCAGGTCGGGCCTTACACGCTGCTGCGTGTCGCGCGCGGCGGCATCGACCCGGGCGTCCCGGGGCAGTTCTTCATGCTCGAGGCGCCCGGCCGCTTGCTGCCTCGGCCGATGAGCCTCTGCCGCGCGCCTCGTGGCGAGCTCGCCTTCCTGATCGATGCGATCGGACCCGGGACGAAGGCGCTCTGCGAGCTCGAAACCGGCGACGGTCTGCACGTGCTCGGCCCACTGGGGAACGGGTTCGCCCTCGACGTGGAACGCCCGCTCCTCGTCGGCGGCGGCATCGGGATCGCGCCGCTCCCTTACCTCTCCGAAGCGCTCGGGCGGCCGCCCGCCGGGCTCGGTTTCCGCTCGGACTGGCACGCCGAGGCCGCCGAGCTCGTGCCGAACGCGCAGGCCTGCGTCGAGCCGACACTCGTGACGCAGCTGATCCCGGGCGGAATGGACG
>CATPAS010000336.1 GCA_955652075.1 uncultured Gaiellaceae bacterium
CCCGGGAAGGCGCACTGATCGTCATCGGCGACCCGAATGAGCTCTCGTTCCTCTTCTCGGGCGGGATCCGCCTCGACGTCCCGTTCACGGGCCAGCTTCTCTACGAGGTGGCGAAGATGGACGGCGCGATCATCGTCAACCCGCCGCTCTCGAAGCTCGCCTACGCGAACGTGCAGCTGATGCCCGATCCGACGATCGCGTCGGTGGAGACCGGGACGCGTCATCGCACGGCCGAGCGCGTCGCCAAGCAGACGGGCGCGCTCGTGATCTCGATCTCGCAGCAGCGCTCGACGATCTCGGTGTACGTGGGGCCGACGCGCTATCAGCTGGATGCAGTGGCGGACGTGCTCGCGAAGACGAACCAGGCGCTTGCCACGCTCGAGACGTACGGGCAGCGGCTCCAGCAGGTGCTCACGCGGCTGACGGCGCTCGAGTTCCAGAACGCAGTCGTCCTGGAGGACGTGCTGGTCGTCCTCCAGCGTGCCGAGATGACGACGCGCATGGCGGCGGAGATCGAGCGCGATTGCGTCGAGTTGGGCGCCGAGGCGCGCCTGATCCGGATGCAGCTGCACGAGCTCGTCGGCGAGGTCCCTGCAGAGCGCGCGATGGTCGTCCGCGACTACCACGCCGACGGGCCCGGTCCGCGTGCCGAGCTCGCGCTCGAGGGGCTTCATGCGTTGCCGTACCGGCACCTGCTCGAGTCCGAGCGGGTCGCAGAGCTGCTCGGGTTCCCGCGCGAGGTCAATCCGCTAGACCACAGCGTCGCCCCGCGAGGCTTCCGGATCCTGGCGAGGATCCCGAGGCTGCCGGACGCTGTGGTCAAGAAGGTCGTGGGCGACCTGGGCGACCTGGATTCGATCGTTCGGGCGTCCCAGCGAGATCTTGAGGCGATCAACGGCGTCGGTGCTGTCCGGGCGCGGGAGATTCGCGAAGGGTTGCGGCGCCTGCAGGAGCACAACCTCGTCGAGCGGTATCTGAACCTCTGAGTAGAGCGCGAGGCCTCGCCGCCGGCTACGCGGTCTTCGGGCTCTTCTGGGGCTCATGGGCTGCGTGCCTACCCGCCATCCAGCGCGCGACGGGCGCGAGCGAAGCGCAGCTCGGACTTGCGTTGCTGTGTGTCGCGCTCGCGGCGCTACCGGCGATGTTGGTGTCGGGACGGCTCGCCGACGTGTTCGGGGCCCGGCTCGTCCCGGTCTTCCTCGTCCTCTTCGGCGTGGTGGCGTTGCTCCCGGGGCTCGCACAGTCGGTCCTGATGCTCGTGGTCTTCCTGGCTGCGATCGGAATCGCCACCGGCTTCCTGGACATCGCGATCAACGCCCACGCGGCGCGGCTGGAGGCGCTGCACGGCATCCGCCTCATGGACGGCCTGCATGCCGCCTTCTCGGGCGGCGTTCTCGTAGGTGGCGTCGGCTCCGGGCTGCTGCGACGCGCCGGCGCGCACCCATCCTGGATCCTGGCCGTTGTCGGCCTGCTCGCCGCGCTGACCGCGCTCCCGAACCTGGGGCCGTATCCACCTCTTGCGCCGCCGCAACGCCGCGCGCGCCTGGCGCGGCCCTTGCTTGTCGTCGGGCTCGTGCTCGCGCTCGCCTTCCTGGTAGAGAACGGGCTCGAGGCGTGGAGCGCGCTCTTCCTCGAGCGGACGCTCCATTCGAGCCCCGCGGTCAGCGGCCTCGGGCCCGGTCTGTTCGCCGGCGCGATGGTGACCGGCCGCGTGCTGGCGCAGAAGGTGGAGTGGCCGTCGATCGCCGGGCGGATGCTCTTTGCCGGTCTCTCGGCGGCAGCCGGGCTTGCCATCGCCGCGACGGCACAGCATGCTGCGATTGCGTTGGCCGGCTTCGTCGTCGCCGGCGGAGGCCTGGCCCTGTCGGCGCCGACCCTGTTCGGCGTGGCCGGTCGGGTGGGCGGCGAGGGCGGCCGCGGCGCGGCCCTTTCGACGGTCGCGATCCTCGGGTATCTGGGCTTCGTGGCCGGCCCGGCGCTGATCGGGGCCGTCTCCGGCGCATCGAGCCTGCGGGGCGGATTCCTCTTCCTCTGCGCCGTCGCGGTGATCCTGGCGGCGTGCGCGCCGATCCTCCGCCGCGTGGTCCGCGAAATCGGCGGTTAGCAGGGCTTTCCCTAAAAAGTGGCCATTTCCAGCGCCTTTTGCTAGACTTGTCCTCCTTGGCCGGCGGAATCACCCGCCGGCTTCGCGGTCACAGAAGGACGGAAAGGGGCGGGTTTGTACAAGGTCGGCGACAAGGTGGTGTATCCGCACCACGGAGCGGGAACGGTTGTGAAGAGGGAAAGGCGCGAGGTGCTCGGCGAAAAGCGCGAGTACCTGACGATCAAGATCCTCCACAACGACATGACAGTGAACGTCCCCTCCGAAAACGCCGAGGCTGTTGGCCTGCGGAAGGTGATCGGCGAGGACATGGTGAAGGTCGTCGTCAAGGCGTTGACCGGTGGTGGAACGGCGATGCCCAAGAACTGGAACCGCCGCTTCAAGCACAACCGCGACAAGATGAAGACCGGCGACATCCTCGAGTTGGCGGAGGTCGTCCGGAAC
>CATPAS010000337.1 GCA_955652075.1 uncultured Gaiellaceae bacterium
AAGCAGCGCAAGCTCCTGCCGAAGCCCGTGGAGCGGCTAGGCAGGAAGCTGCTGCGAGCCATCCAGTAGACAAGACCCGAGCGAAAGCGAAGCTTTCGCTCGGTAGCGCTAGTGGCCGCCGACGACGACGAACTTCGGCTTCGCGACGACGATCTTGGCGGGATCGGACCAGGACATCTGCTGTGCTCCCGTCGGCAGCGCATAGTTGAACCCGCGCACGCGGTAGTACCAGGTGCCGGGCTTCAACGGCAGGACGGTCGAGGTTCCGAGTGTCAGCGTGCCCAGCGCGTTCGCGTTCTGGGGATTCGGCTCGGGCTTGAACGGATACCGCTTCTTGCTCCACTGCACCTCGTAGACGGACGCGCCGAGCGCGGGCGTCCAGGCGACGAGCGGGGCGCCGTAGAACGCCTGGTTCGAGCGACCGGCCGTCAGCGTCCCCTTCGTCGACAGACCCGAGGCGAAGAGCTCGCCGGCGGCTGTGAGCGAAGGCTCGCTGTTCTTGCCGAAGCGGGCGACGCGGTTGTACGGGGCAGCGCAGACGTCCTGCGGGAGCTCTAGATCCTGGTACTGGAGATTGCCTCCGGTGCGAACGATCGGCTCGCCGGCGCCGTGCGCGAACTTCAGCGGCGCCGCAAGCGAAAGCGACGTGCCGCTGACGGTGACGACGGTGACTGTCTCCTGGTTCGCCTTGCCCCCGAGCAGGACCGTGTCGCCGGGCGAGAAACCGATGGCGCTCACGACGCTCACACCGGAGCCGCCGATGGCTGCGGCGGACGACGTGCTAGTGGTCAGCGCCCCCGGCGAGACTGCGGCGACGGGAATGACAGTCCAGTAGTACCCGCTGCTCGGCCACGCGGTGTCCCAGAGATCGACAGGAGCGCCGAGGACGCCGCTGCCGATCTGAATCAGCGTTGGGCCGGCGGCAGGGGCGGTGTTCGAGCCCGGGTTCGAGTCGGAGTCCGCCGGGACCCCGGTAGTGGGCGCTGCAGCCGACATGAGCTCGGTCGGCTGGATCTTCAGGCCGTCGAAGCTGTAGCTGGCGGGCTCAGAGCCGTCGCTGAGGTACGAGGCGCGTGCGAGCGGAAGTGCACTGGGCACGGCAGGCAGCGCGAGCGGGCCGAACGGTCGCGGAGCGTAGGCGGGACCGCCGATCACGGCGCTCGTGAACACGCGGTTGAGACACTGCCGGTCGGTGAAGACGTAGATGCGGAAGAGCTCGGCGCTCGTGCCGTCGATCGCCTGGTCACCGCTGAAGGTGAACGCTGGCATGAGGCGGTGCGCGGGAGAGGAGGCGTCGCCGGTGGAGACGACGTCGGAGACGGTATGCCCGAGCTTGATCGGCCCGCCCACGTACGCCGGGTTCGTGGAGCTGTAGACGGGGCTCCAGGGGCCGTAGCCGACTGCAGGCAGGCTGTTCTGACGGGTCTGCTTGTTGTCGTCGGTGCGGTCGATGCGCAGCGCGCGGATCCGCCAGCGCACCGTGCTCGTCCAGCTCGATGTGCGATGAAAGGTGTAGAACTCGCGCTCGTCGAGGACGTTCGTGAAGACGGTTTCCATCTTCGGCGTCGGGTTGTTGATGTCGACGAACCAGACCTGGTACCCGTCGGCGCCCTCGATCGGAGCCCAGCGGAGCAGTCCCGGCTCGCTCGGCAACGGTTTAGGCGCCGGGCCGGGCACCATGTCGAAGCCGAATGCAGCGCTCCAAGCCGTTGTCGCGGTCGCCGTGATCCCGCGTACACGCGCGAACAATGCGTGCGGGTTACCCGTGATCCACGGCAGCATCACCGTGGGCGCGGCGACCGGAGTGCTCAGCCCGCTCGTCGAGTAGACGATGCCGCTTTCGCGGAAGCTCGAGCTCGTCGCGAGTTGGAACTGGTAGCGAATGGCGCCGGGGACGGGATTCCAGGCGAAGGACGGTGTGCGCGGGAAAGAGGTGTCGCGGGGCTCGTCCGAGCGCAACAGGAAGCCGTGCAGATTCGCCGGGGCGGCGCCTCGGACAGGCTTCGCCGCCTCCGCGGCGGGAGCAAGTAGGAGCAAGCCGAGACAGACGGCGGCAAGTAGAGGAGCACGCAGCATCGTTCTATGTGGTTGTCGGCAGCCTCCCCCGTTCGGCTGTCCCTCGAATGAGGGATGCCAGCCGGCTGCCGGCCGCCAGAACGCGCGCATCGGCGCCGGATCTTCCGACCAGTTGCACCGACGCCGGCAGGCCGTCCTCTGCGTGCCCGCACGGGAGGGCGAGGGCGGGCCAGCCCAGCGTGTTGAACGGCAGCGTGTTGGCGAGCAGCCGCCCTCGCAGGGCCAGGTCGCCGAGGCCCGTTGGCGGCGCGACGCACGCCAACGTCGGCGTGATCAGCAGGTCGAGGCCGTCGAGCAGCTCCAGGCAGCGTTCGCGGTACACGGCCCGTGCCTTCTCGGCCCGGTCTGCTTCTGCATTCGAAACGGCGAGGCAGCGGTCGATCTTCACTGCGACCTCCTCGCCGTAGAGCTCGCCGTTCTCGGCATAGAGCTCCCGATGCACGTCGGCGACTTCACGCATGAAGAGGGCTCCGATCTCAGGTCTCGGCCATTCGAGTGACCGACTGCGTGGAAAGTGGCCGACTGCCTCGTGAACGCGCTGCGCGACGAGCGGATCGGCCTCGTCGATCCACGCCGTCCCGACCACGATCTCTTCGAGCGAGCCCAATTCGTCTTCCGCCGTGAACTCCGATGCGATCGCCTCGAGCAGCGCTACGCACTCCGCCACCGTTCGCGCCATCGGCCCGACGTGGTCGAAGCTCGGCGCAAGCGGAAAGCAGCCGTTCGTGGAGACGAGGTCGTACGTCGGCTTGAAGCCGACGACGCCGCAGCAAGCGGCGGGG
>CATPAS010000338.1 GCA_955652075.1 uncultured Gaiellaceae bacterium
GCATCGATCCGCTCCAGGGTGCGGGGACGACCGCTGTCGAGGCTCCCGCCACCGGCAGCGAGACCGCGCTCCTCGATCGCATCGCCGTCGGCCGGCACGAGGGCTACGACCGCGTCGTTTTCGAGTTCCAGAATGCTCTGCCCGGCTACAAGGTCGAGTACGTTCAGCCGCCGTTGAAGGAAGACGGTTCGGGGAAGCCCGTGAACGTGAAGGGCGCCGCGGTCGTCGTCGTGCGCATGGCGCCTGCATCCGGCTTCGACCTGAACACCGCCGAGGGCGTGATGGTCTACAAGGGGCCGAAGCGGATCGACGGCTCGGCCGCGGGCACCTCGGTCGTGCAGGAGCTCGTCCGGAGCGGCGACTTCGAAGCGGTGCTGAGCTGGGCGATCGGTCTCTCGGGCAAGGTCGATTTTCGCGTCGGGACGGCGACGTCGCCTGCGCGGCTGATCGTCGACTTTCGGAATCACTGACCGCTATTCGGGTGTGACGTACGCGGCCGTCAGCCCGCCGTCGACGAGGAACGTCGCTCCGTTCACATAGGACGACTCGTCGCTCGCGAGGAACAGTGCCGCGTTCACGATCTCGCGCGGCTTTGCGAGCCGGCCCATTGGCAGATGAATGCGCCGCCGCTCGTACGCCGCCGGGTCGTCGCCGAAGATTCGAAGCAGCAGCGGCGTCTCGACGGGTCCTGGGCAAAGGGCGTTGACGCGCACCCCCTGTCTCGCGAACTGCACTCCAAGCTCTCGGCTCAAGGCCAGCACCGCGCCCTTCGATGCGGTGTAGGAGATCTGCGACGTCGCCGCGCCGACGAGCGCGACGAACGACGCGACGTTGATCACCGAGCCGCCGCCGCGTTTCAGCAGATGAGGGATTCCATGCTTGCAGCAGAGGTAGACGCCTTTCGTGTTCACGTCCTGCACGCGCTGCCACGCGTCGGGCTCGGTCTCGAGGATCGAGTCGTCGTCCGCCGGTGAGATACCGGCGTTGTTGTAGAGGACGTCGATGCCGCCGTAGCGCTCGGCCGTCTGCTCGTACATGGTTCGCACGCTGTCCGAGTCCGCAACGTCGACCTGCACCGCGAAGGCGTCGGGCGCCTCACGGGCGGTCTTCTCGGCTGCGTCGCCGTCGACGTCCGCGACGCAGACCCTCGCCCCTTCTTCCGAAAAGACCAGGGCAGCCTCGCGACCCATCCCGCCGCCGCCGCCGGTGATGACCACGACCTTTCCCTCGAGCCGTCCCATTAGGTTGCTACAAACACGTTCTTGACTTCGGAATAGCCGTCGAGGGCATGCATGCCGAGCTCGCGGCCGAAGCCCGACTGTTTGACTCCGCCGAACGGCGTCGAGGGTCGCACCGAGCTGTTGGAGTTGACGGAGAGCACGCCTGCGTCGAGCGCGCGGGCCACACGGAGTGCGCGGGCGCCGTTCTCCGTCCAGATCGAGCCAGACAGTCCGTACGGCGTGTCGTTGGCGATCCGGATCGCGTCTGCTTCGTCGGCGAACGGAATCAGCGCCGCAACCGGGCCGAAGACCTCCTCGCGCGCGATGCGGTCGTCGTTCGACGCTTCGACGAGCGTGCACGGAAACCAGAAGCCTTTGCCGAGAGGAGTCTCGCCGCGGAAGAGGGGCTCGCCGTTGACGAAGGACGCGACCGTCTCACGGTGTTGGGCGGAGATCAGGGGTCCCATCTCCGTCGCTTCGTCTTGGGGGTCGCCGACCTTGACGTTGCGGGTGGCGTCGATCAGCAGCTGACCGAAGCGGTCGTACGCGGAGCGCTCGACGAGGATCCGCGAGCGGGCGCAGCAGTCCTGGCCGGCGTTGTCGAAGACGGCGTACGGCGCAGCGGCAGCGGCCTGCTCGAGGTCGGCATCCGCGAAGACCACGTTCGCCGACTTGCCGCCGAGCTCGAGCGTGACCCGTTTGATCGTTGCGGCCGCTCCTGCCATGACGCCTCGTCCGACCTCGGTCGAGCCGGTGAAGCCGATCTTGGCGACGTCAGGATGCTCGACCAGGCGTTGACCGACGATGCGGCCGGGCCCGACGACGACGTTGACGACGCCTTCGGGGATGCCCGCGTCGAGAATCAGCTCGGCGAGCCGGAGAGCGGACAAAGGCGTCAGCTCCGCCGGTTTGAGCACGACCGTGTTCCCGCAGGCGAGCGCGGGGCCGAGCTTCCAGCTCGCGATGTTGAGCGGGAAGTTCCAAGGGACGATCAGGCCGACGACTCCAAGCGGCTCGCGGAAGGTCAGGTCGACGCCGCCGCCGACGGGGATCGTCTCCCCGTAGTGCTTGTCGACTGCGCCGGCGTAGAAGTGAAAGACCTGGGCGACCATGCCGACCTCGGCGCGCGCGCCGCCGATCGGTTTGCCGACGTTCTGCGACTCGATGCGCGCGAGCTCCTCCAGGTGCTCCTCGACCAACGTCGCCAGCCGGCGCAGCAGACGTGCTCGGTCCGTCGGAGCGACGTTTCGCCACCCCTCGAAGGCAGCCCTCGCCCGAGCTACGGCCTCGTCGGTTTGCTCGACGCCCGCCTCCTCGAGCTCGGCGATCCGCTCCTCCGTTGCCGGATTGATCAGGGCGAAGCTCATCCGGTGCATTTGAACACGTCGCGCATGCCTGCCGCTACGAAGGTGCGGTAGGCGGCGTGTGCCTTGGGAGGGTTTCTCCCGAACAGCCCAAGGAGGTCGCCGAGGGCGAGCAGGTCGGAAGGGAGTTCGAGGCCCGCGCAGGCGCGATAGCTGCTCCAGGGCCAGTCCTCCGGTCCCTTGCAGATTCCCGCTCGAACTGGATTCAGGACGATGTAGCGGATCGCCTCGTGCAGATGCGCGTCGCTCTCGACGGGCCGCCAGGAGTAGTGGTTCTTGAATAGGTGTCCCGTGCGTTCGTGCTTGCGATTCATCCGGCGGGCGTGGCCGCAGTTGAGGAGCTGCATCCCGCCCGCGAAGCCGGTGTTTGGCGGGCCGACGAGGAGGTGGTAGTGGTTCGTCATCAGACAGTAAGAGATGACGCGCCACTTCTCCTCGAAGACGATGCGCGAGAGCCAGCGCAGGAAGTCGAAACAGTCGAGGTCGTCGCGCACGATCGCCTCGCCGTTGTTTCCGCGTGAGGTGAGGTGGTAGTAGGCATCAGGCTCGAAGATTCGCGGCTTCCGACCCATGTGCCGAAGTTAGCGCCGCCCGCGGCATCACAGCGGCTCTATGGGAACGTCGTCACACCCTCGGCACGGTGTCCGACACCCAGCCGTGGATGAAGTGGCTCGGGCCTAAGCGGACAGACTGCCAGGCTCTGTGGCGCGACATGTGCCCGCCCGCGGCGCTTGCTGCTTCTCTCGCGACTCACTCCCAGCACGGTGTCCGACACCTGGCCGTGTCTGGAGTGGCTCCGCCCTTGGAGACGCCTGCGAGCGTCAGCCGGCTCGGGCGGAACGGTATGCACCGGCCTCGCGGACGAGCTCCTCGAAGAGCTTCAGGTCCTCGCCCGCCTCCGGATGCCACAGGACGCCCAGGGCGAAGCGATGGGACGGATCCTCGACCGCTTCGACCGTTCCGTCCTCGGCGTGCGCCGAAACGCGAAGACCCTCACCGAGCCGGCCGAAGCCCTGGTGGTGATGCGACTTCACGGGCGCCCGGCCGCCAAGCAGTTTCGAGAGCCGCGTACCCTCCTCCAGCTCGACCTCATGGTCGGCGAACGCTCCCGGACTGTGTTTGTGCCGGTCGTCGCCGACGACGTCGGGGAGATGCTGGACGAGGTTCCCGCCTCGAGCGACATTCAGGACCTGCGACCCGCGGCAGATCGCAAGCACCGGCATGTCACGTTCGAGCGCGGCCTCGAGCAGCGCGAGCTCCGCCCGGTCGCGCTCCTTCGCGATCCCGAACGTCTCCGGGTGCGGCTCCTGGCCGTAGAGCTCGGGATCGAGATCGGAGCCACCAGAGAACACCAGGCCGTCCACGGCGTCCAGGGTCTCCTCGATCCCTTCGGCCGAGGGCGGCACGAGCAGCGCTCGTCCGCCGGCCTGCTCCACCGCGTGCACGTAGTCGGCAGGGATCAGCGCAGCCTCGAGCTCCCAGTAGCTCCACTTCGCAGGGACGACATAGGTCGTGATCCCGACGACCGGCCTCGTCATTGACATGACGTTATAGGTTTGCCTTCATGGCGAACATCCTGGCGATCGACCAGGGGACGTCGTCGACCAAGGC
>CATPAS010000339.1 GCA_955652075.1 uncultured Gaiellaceae bacterium
GCCTTGTTCCAGGCCTTGGCGCCGACGGTGCTGTCGACGCAGTAGGTCAGCGACGTCGCCGTCTGGATGTGCAGCTTCGTCGGCACGATTGCCGAGTCGTACGCCTGCAGCAGCGAGACCGTCATCCCCGCGTAGCCGGCGGAGTTGGCGGTGCCGAGGTTGTCGGCGTTGTAGGCCTCGACGGCCGGGATCGCGGCGCGGACGTTGGCCTTGGCGGCCGAGTTGTTCGCACGATCCCGGAAGCTCAGATACGAGGGGATCGCGATCGCGAGCAGGATGCCGAGAATGATGATGACAACGAGAAGCTCGATGAGGGTGAAACCGCTCTCCTCACCGGCGAGCCGCCGTCGAATCTTGCTGGTCATGCAGATGCTCCTTCCATGGGGAACGAACGAACGAGATGGCCCGTCAGGCATCGGCCAACTCACCCACGGTGGGTAACCCTCGAAGGGGTGATCGTGCCTTTTGCAAACCGGGGTCTCTTCGAGAGGTAAAGGCCGCGCCATGGCCTGCCGATGACTCGTTCGAGTTATGCGGCCGGTCAATTCAATCGACGAGCTCCTCGAGCACATGGTGGCGCGCGACGCGTCAGACCTCCATGTGACCGTTGGCACGCCCCCTGTCATTCGCGTGCGTGGAGAGCTCGAGCGCCTGGAGGAGTACGCCTCCCTCACGCCGGAGGACTCGCAGGAGCTCCTCTACCGCATCCTCTCGAGCGAGCAGCAGAAGAACCTCGAGATCAAGCGCCAGCTCGATTTCTCGCACTCGATCCCCGGCCTTGCCCGCTTCCGCGTGAACGTCTACTTCCAGCGCGAGTCGATCGGCGCGGCTTTTCGCCTGATCCCGGCCGAGATCAAGACACTGGAGGAGCTCGGCATCCCGGCGACGATCCACCAGCTCGCAGAGAAGCCGCGCGGGCTCGTGCTCGTCACCGGCCCGACGGGCTCCGGTAAGTCGACGACGCTCGCGGCGATCATCGACGAGATCAACCGGAACCGCTCCGAGCACATCCTCACGATCGAGGACCCGATCGAGTTCCTACACCGCCACAAGCGCTGCATCGTCAACCAGCGCGAGATCGGGCCGGATGCGATGACCTTCGCCGACGCTCTGCGTGCGGCTCTCCGACAGGACCCCGACGTGATCCTCGTGGGCGAAATGCGCGACCTCGAGACGATCTCCACCGCGCTGACCGCTGCGGAGACCGGTCACCTCGTCTTCGGGACGCTGCACACCCAGAGCGCGCCGTCCACGATCGACCGCATCATCGACGTCTTTCCTCCCGAGCAGCAGGAGCAGATCCGCATTCAAATCGCCAGCTCGCTGCAGGGCGTCGTGACACAGGCGCTGCTGCCGACGGCCGACGGGATGGGACGCGATCCCGCACTCGAGGTCATCCTGCCGGACGACGCCGTCCGCAATCTCATCCGCCAGGGCAAGGTCGAGCAGATCTACTCGGTGATGCAGACCAACACCAGCCGTGGCATGCAGACGATGGAGCAGTCGCTCGCGGATCTGATCCAGCGTGGCGTCGTCACCTTCGAGGTCGGGATCACGCGTTCGAGTCGACCCGCGCAGCTCATCGGTCTGCTCGAGCGTGCGGGCTTCCCGGTCGAGCTTCCGCCCGATCTCAACGAGCCGCGTGCCGAGCAGCCGGTCGGCTCCGGATTGCGCGTCGCCGGGAGCTAGTGATGGACGACCAGTCGCTTTGGAAGAAGGAATTGTCCTTCAGGCGCAAGCCCAAGGAGGAAAAGGACGCGGACGACTCGTTTGCGACCGAAGAGAAGCCGGCTTCCATGTGGAAGAAGGAGCTCTCGTTCAAGCGTAAGCCCAAGGCTGACGCGGTCGAGAACCACGCCGTCGCAGACGTGCCTGCCGAGGAACCGGCGGTCGAGGAGTCTGCGGCGGAGGAGCCTGTCGTCGGGGTTCCTGTCGTTGGGGAGCCTGTCGCTGCGGAGCCTCTCGCGGCAGAGCCCGTCGCCCGGGAGTCGGAAGTCGCGGAAGAGACCGTGTGGAAGAAGGAGGTCAGCTTCGGCCGCAAGGTCGCGCCGGACGAGCCGGTGGAGGCCGAGCCTGTCGTCGCGGAAGCGACTCCGGACGAGGAGACGGTCTGGAAGAAAGAGGTCTCGTTCAGCCGCAAGCTGGAGGCCGAGCCTGTCGCGGACGAACAGCCGATTGCTGAAGAAGAGCCCGTTGCAGCAGAAGAGCCTGTTGTCGAGGACGAGCCTGTCGTGGACGAGCCCGTCGCCGAGGAGCCGATCGCCGCGGAGACCGTCGCGAGCGTCGACGTCGAGGCCGCCGCCGAACCGTGGAATGCGCCGCCGGCGATGCCGCCCGCACCCGTTGCAGAGGTAACGACCGCGAGTGTCCCCGTGCCGATCAAGTCGGTGGACGTCCACCCCCCCGTTGCCGCGGCAGACCTGCCGCCGATCGTCGGCGAGGACGCTCCGAAGGTGCCGTTCTGGAAGAAGGAGCTGTCGTTCGGCGCCAAGAAGGGCGACAAGCCCGTCAAGGAGCGCAAGCAAAGGGTCTCGAAGGTGAATGCCGAGCGCGCCCCTAAGACCGACGAGCCGAAGGAGCCGAAACAGCGCAAGCAAAAAACTCCAAAAGTGAAGGCCGAGCGCGGCAACGCCAAGGGGCGTCTCATCGGCTTGAAGATCGGTGCGTCTCAGCTCGCTGCGGCGCGCGTCTCGAATAACGGCTCCGTCGAGCTGCTACAGGTGGCGCGCGAACCGCTTGCCCCGGGCATCATCGTTGGCGGAGAGCTGCGCGATCCCGACGCGCTCTCGGAGGCGCTCAAGGATTTCTTCGAGAAGCATGGCCTGCCGAAGAAGGGCGTGCGTCTGGGGATCGCGAACAACAGAATCGGCGTCCGCACCTTTGAGATTGCCGGCACCAAGGACGAGAAGCAGCTTGCCAACGCGATCAGATTCCGTGCCCAGGAAACGCTGCCGATCCCGATCGACGAGGCGGTGCTGGACTATCAAGTGCTCGGCGACGGTGTCGGCGAAGACGGTCAGCCGACCAAGCGTGTCTTGCTGGTCGTCGCGTACCGCGAGCTGATCGACCGCTACGTCGATGCTTGCAAGAAGGCCGGTATCACTCTCGTCGGGATCGACCTCGAGGCATTCGCCCTGTTGCGTGCGCTGCAGGCGCCGCAGGAGGGCGTCGGCACAGATGCGACTGCGGCCCTCGTCGTGGTCGCGATCGGTCACGAGCGTTCGACCTTCGCCGTCTCCGATGGGCGCGTCTGCGAGTTCACGCGCGTCCTCGAGTGGGGCGGCTCCGCGCTCAACGTCGCGATAGCGCGAGCCGTCGACTCGGCGCCGTCCGAGGTCGAGGACTGGAAGCGTGCGCTTTCGCTGATGGACGAGATGGTCCCGGACGGGCTCACCGCCGACCAATCGAAGAACGCACGCGAGGCGATGCGCAGGGCAATCCAGACGTTCGCGCGCGAGCTTGTCTCCTCTCTCCAGTACTACCAGAACCAACCTGGCTCGCTGGGCATCGGCGAGATCGTGCTCACGGGCGGCACGGCTCATCTTCCCGGGCTCGCCGGCGAGCTCGAGCGCCTGATCGGCGTGCACGTTCGCGTCGGCGATCCGCTGGCGCGGCTGAAGGTTTCGAAGAAGGTCGGGCAGCCCGAGCAGATCGGTTCGCTCGCCGTCGCAATCGGGCTCGGGATCGACGACTAACGCCATGCGTGCCGTCAACCTCCTGCCGCAAGACCGCGGCCAGCGCACGATCAAGAAGGAGAGCCTGCCCGTCCTCATCGGCGCGTGCTCCGGAGTTCTCGTCGCGGCGGTCCTCGGCGCGATGTTCATGATGGGCAGCGGGAAGATCGCCGCCCAACAACGGAAGACCGACGATCTGAACCGCATCTACCAGGCGCTTCCGCCGCCTCCGGCCGGGCCGTCCGTCGCACAACAGCAGCTTGCGGGCGAGCAAAGCGCCCGCGTGAGCGCACTCAGCACCGCGCTGACGAGCCGCGTCGACTGGGACCGCATCTTCCGCGAGTTCTCACTCGTGCTGCCCAATGATGTCTGGCTCACCACGCTGACCGCGAAGTCGCCGATCTCGCCACTCACGAACGCCGCGTCGAGCGCCGGCGGAGCTCCCTCCGAGTTCACGATCCAGGGCCGCACCTATTCGCACGACGGCGTCGCCCGGCTGCTCTCACGGCTACAGGTCGTGCCGGACCTGACGAATGTGCAGCTGGTGAGCTCGTCGCTGTCGAAGGTCGGCGGGCAGGACGTCGTCGATTTCACGATCGCCGCCGACATCAAGGTCTCCGGAGCTCCGGGCGCATGAAGATCGACATGAGCACGATCATGAAACGCGTCAAGTCGCTCGACCCCGGAGCGTTGATCGGAATCATGGTCGGCGCCGTCCTCATCGTCGGGCTCGCCGGCTGGTTCCTGCTCCTGCGCCCGCAGGGCGCGAAGGTCACCGCTTTGAAGGCCCAGGCGACGGAGATTCAGTCGAAGATCGACGCGTACCACCAGCAGGTCGCTGCAGTGCGAGCGGCGCCGAAGATCGAGGTCGCCGACGTCTACCGGCTCGCCAAGGCAATGCCAGACCGGACGGACATGCCCGATCTCCTCCTCGAGCTGAGCCAACTTGCCCGCGACACGGGCATCCGCTTCGACTCGATCTCGCCGCAGGCGATCGCTCCGATCGGGAGCTACGCGGTGCTGCCGATCTCCGTTACGTTCCAGGGCAACTTCTACAACCTGGCGGACTTCCTCTACCGGCTGCGCTCTCTCGTGACGGTGCACGCAGGACGCCTCGACGCAACCGGGCGCCTGTTCTCCGTCGACACCCTGACGTTCAACGAGAGCACGCTGAAGTTCCCGCAGATCCAGGCCACGCTCGTCATCGACGCGTTCGTCTACGGAACAGGCATTCCGGCCCCGGTCGCGACCCCGACGCCTCCGACCACGCCGACCACGACGACGACCTCGACGACCTCGACGACCACCAGCACCTCGACCACGACCCCGGCGGCTTCGAGTGGCGCGTCGGCGACAGGAGCTCCGTAATGGCGAAGAAGCATGTCGATCCCCTCAAGGCGAAGCAGAAGAAGCAGAAGATCGTCCTGGCAGTCCTCGGCGTTGCCTTCCTCGGGCTGATGGCGTTCCAGGTTCCGCGGGTCCTGAAGATGCTGCACCCTGCTCCGCCGGTTCGGCCCTCGGCCACCGCGTCCACGACTGGGGCTCCCGCGGTTACGCCCTCTCTGGCCGCGCCCACGTTGCAGGGCGCTCAGAATCCGGCCGCGACGACGACTCGCCCGACAGCATCGCTCGCCGCCGCGCCGACAACCACCGTGCAGGACGGCCAGCTCGCGTCCTTCAGCCGCTTCGCGAGCAAGGATCCGTTCTCGCAACAGCTCAGCGACACAAAGAGCTCCACGCCCTCGTCTTCCGGCGGCTCCTCCGGCGGAGGCACCACCAATCCTGGAATTCCCACCCTCCCCGGCAAAGCGCCCGCGCCGGGCAGCGCCGTGATCTCCGTGAACGGGACGCTCTACACGGTCGCCACGAAGTCAGACTTCCCGCAGCCGACGTCGACGGACTCGACGCCTGCGCTCTTCCACCTCGTCTCGGTGACCGCGCACAGCGCGACGATCTCGATCGTCGGCGGCTCGTACGCAACCGGCGCGCAGACGGTCACGCTGAAGGAGAACAAGCCGGTGACGCTGATGAACACAGCCGACGGCACGCGTTACACGCTGGTCCTGAAGCCCCTCGGGACGGCGGTGTCGACAGGCACGGCAGCGAGCGGCAGTACCAGTACCGCCGGCACGTCCACGACGCCGACGACGGTCACCCTCCCGCCGGCGACGCCTTGAGCGCTCTCTCCTAAGTCCCGGTCGACGGATCGAACGTCGAGGTCAGGCGGGCATAAGAGCTGAAGTTCGTCGCGTCCCTCACCACCACGGTGACCGTCTTCAGCTGGCCGCCGTTGGTGGGCGTGTCGTAATACAAATACGTGTCGACGCGATACGACTGGTGGTCGGCTCCGGTCGTCGTGTAGCTGGGATCGCACGCGTTTGCCGGGACGTTGGCAGGGCAGGTCGACACCGTTGTGACGAGAGCCTTGGGCGGGGGCGGGCTCGCCATGTAGCTCTGGTACACGGTGTCGTTGGTGTACGAGGAGTCGCCCGTCGCGTTCGTCCACTCCGAGGTGATGAAGACGATGTCGGAGTACTTGGCGCCGCGGTAGAGCTCCATCTGGGTGTTGGCCAGCGCGGCCGCGGTGGCGATCCGGCTCGCCCGGGCCAGGGCGAGGCTACTCGACGAGAATGCCGAGACCAGAGCCAGGATGGCAACGTTGAGCATCACCATCGCCATCAGTAGCTCGAGCAGGCCGAAGCCGCTCTCGTCTTGCGCGCGCAGCTGCACGTTTCAGCTATCGGCATCCCGCTTTAGAGCCTGAACCCCCCTGCCGATAGCCCTTCAGAGGGACGACTGTGGCTGCTTTCTCCTACACCGCGATCAACGCCTCCGGCCTTGAGCTGACCGGAGAGCTCCATGCGCCCGATCTAGCGGGGGCGCGGGAGCAGCTGCGTGTCCGCGGCCTTATGGCGAGCAACCTGGACGAGCTCGCCGCGTCAGGCGACGACAGCGCGCGGAACGTCTTCAAGAAGGTCAAGCCGAAGACCCTGCAGATCTTCTCGCGGCAGTTCGCGACCATGATCGAGGCCGGCCTGAACGTCGTCGCCGCGCTCGTGATCCTCGAGCAGCAGACCGACGACAAGTATTTCGCCCTGGTGGTCAAGGAGCTGCGCGCCGACGTCGAAGGCGGCCTGCTCCTGTCCCAGGCGATGCACCGGCACCCGAAGATCTTCGATCGCCTGTTCGTCTCGATGGTCGAGGCCGGCGAGGCGGCGGGAATCCTGGACGAGGTGCTCGACCGCGTCGCCTATCAGATCGAGAAGTCGACCCAGATCAAGCGCCGAGTGAAGGGCGCGATGCTCTATCCGACGATGGTGCTGGTGTTCGCGACCCTCGTCCTCACCGGTCTGCTGATGTTCCTCGTTCCCGTGTTCGTGAAGATCTTCGGCCAGCTCGGCGGCCAGCTCCCGACGCTGACGCAGTACGTCGTGAACGCGTCGAACATCCTCCGGACCAAGTACTACATCATCTTCCCCGTGGTCGGCGCGACGATCTTCGGCCTGAAGAAGTACAAGAAGACGGAGGCGGGCCGGCAGAAATGGGACCGCATCAAGCTCAGGATCCCGATGAAGATCGGCCAGGTCGTCCTGAAGGTCACCATGGCCCGCTTCTCGCGCACGCTCTCGACGCTCGTCTCTGCAGGCGTCGACATCATCCAGGCCCTCGAGATCACGGGTCAAACCGCCGGCAACTGGGTGATCGAAGAAGCGCTCGGCGACGTCCGCGCAAGGGTCTCCGCGGGTGTTCCGATCGCCCAGCCTCTCGTGGACAATCCGATCTTTCCCCCGATGGTCAGCCAGATGGTGAAGATCGGGGAGGAGACCGGAGAGCTCGAGAAGATGCTCGGCAAGATCGCTGACTTCTACGAGGACGAGGTCGACGCTGCGATTCAGTCGCTGACGTCGATCGTCGAGCCGCTGATGATGATCCTGGTCGGACTGATGGTCGGCGTCATCGTCATCGCGATGTACCTGCCGATGTTCAAGATGCTCTCGCTCGTCAAATAACGAGCGAAGTCAGGCTCCGCTGGCGCGGAGCCATGATGACTTCGCTCGTACCGGGTTCGATCCCGGCCGCAGCGGCCGACGCCGGCCGAGCCGGCATCGGCGGCGATTTGGAGGTAGCGGCGGCAGGACTCGAACCTGCGACACGCGGATTATGATTCCGCTGCTCTAACCAACTGAGCTACGCCGCCCTGTGAGCTCCTTATTTTAGCGGCCTGCGGCGGTAGCTCCTGCTCGCTACACTTAGCTACTCGCGCGGGCCCGGGTCTTGTCTCGGCGTGCGCTTTCCTCTAATTCGAGACAGAAATGGCCACTGGAGTACGAGACAAAATCACGCTCGCCTGTAACGAGTGCAAGCGGCGGAACTACATGAGCACGAAGTCGAAGCGGAACACGCCCGACCGGCTCGAGGTCCGCAAGTACTGCCGCTGGTGCGGCACCCATACCGCGCACCGGGAGACGCGCTAGATGGCACGGCAGACGCGTGCTCAGCGCCGCGCCCGTCGGGAACAGATGACGCCCGGCGGGGAGGCCGCTCTCCCGGGCGGGCCGCCGCCCGCGCCTCCGCGACGGCCGACTGCGCGCGCTTCCGGACAGCCCGAGCCGGCGCGGGAGCCGAGGGTCGCACGCACCGGGGGGGTGCGAGGGTTTGTCGCCGAGTCCTGGGCCGAGCTGAAGAAGGTCGAGTGGCCGACCCAGAACCAGTTGATCCAGGGCGTGGTGGTCGTGCTCATCGCCTGCGTGATCGTCGGCATCTACCTCTACGCCGCAGACCTCGTTTTCAAGCGCCTGGTGAAGGTGCTCCTCTAAGCCATGTTCAAGTGGTATGTCATCAACACGTACTCCGGGCACGAGAACAAGGTGAAGACCAATCTCGAGCACCGGATCATGTCCATGAACCAGGCGCCGAAGTTCCGCCGGGTCGTCGTCCCGACCGAGCAGGTGATCGAGACGAAGGAAGGCCAGAAGGTCCAGACGGAGAAGCGCGTCCTGCCCGGCTACGTCCTCGTGAACATGGACATGACGGATGAGGCCTGGACGGTTGTGAAGAACACGCCGGGTGTCACGGGGTTCGTCGGCGCCGGCGCCAAGCCCGTCCCCCTGGCCCAGAACGAGGTCGACCGGATCCTCCACACCGGCCGGGGCGACGGAGAGCGTCCGCGCGCCCAGGTCGAGTTCTCGCTCGGCGAGTCGGTGAAGGTAACCTCCGGGCCGCTCTCCGACTTCGACGGCGAAGTCGTCGACGTCAACGCCGACCAGCAGAAGCTCAAGGTCCTCGTCGACATCTTCGAGCGCCAGGTTCCGGTGGAGCTGACCTTCGACCAGGTGAAGAAACTCGACTAATGGCCAAGAAAGTCCTCACAGTCATCAAGCTGCAGATCCCGGGCGGGCAGGCGAACCCTGCGCCGCCGGTCGGTCCTGCGCTCGGCCAGCACGGCGTCAACATCATGGAGTTCTGCAAGGCCTTCAACGCCCAGACCCAGCAGGAGAACGGCCGCATCACGCCGGTTGAGATCACGGTCTACGAGGACCGCTCGTTCGACTTCATCACGAAGACCCCACCGGCGGCCGTCCTGATCAAGGAGGCGGTGCGGGTCGAAAAGGGCTCGGGCGAGCCGAATCGCGAGAAGATCGGCCGGCTGACCCGCGATCAGGTCCGCCAGATCGCCGAGACGAAGATGCCCGACCTGAACGCGCGCGACGTCGATCAGGCGATGCGCATCATCGCGGGCACCGCACAGTCCATGGGCGTGGAAACGGACATCCTGTAATGGCGCACGGCAAGAACTACCGCAACGCGAAGTCGCTCTTCGACCGCGAGCAGGAGTACTCGCCCGTCGAGGCCGTCCGTCTGCTCAAGGAGATGCAGACGGCGAAGTTCGACGAGACCGTCGAGGTGCATTTCCGCCTCGGCCTGAACGTCCGCCACGCCGACGAGCAGCTCCGAGGCACCCTCATGCTCCCGCACGGAACCGGCAAGGAAGCGACGGTGGCCGTGTTCGCCGAAGGCGATAAGGCCAAGGAAGCCCAGGAGGCCGGCGCCGATGTCATCGGCTCGGCGGATCTGGCCAAGCGGGTCGAGGAGGGCTTCACCGACTTCGACGTCGCGATCGCCACGCCGGACCAGATGGGGAACGTCGGCAAGCTCGGCCGCATCCTCGGCCCGCGCGGCCTGATGCCGAACCCGAAGACGGGGACGGTGACGATGGATGTGGCGAAGGCCGTCCGCGACGCCAAGGCCGGGAAGCTCGAGTACAGAACGGACCGCGGCGCTTGCGTCCACGTTGCGATCGGCAAGAAGAGCTTCGACCAGCGACAGCTCGTCGAGAACTACGCCGCACTGCTCGACGAGATCGTCAAGGCGAAGCCGGCGGCGGCGAAGGGCCGCTACATCCGGCAGATCACGCTCGCCACTACCATGAGCCCAGGCATCCGGGTGGACACGCAGAAGACCCGGGGGATCGTCGAGGAGTTGGAGGAGTCACAGCAAGAGGCAGTTCCGGCTTAGTCAACAAAGCC
>CATPAS010000340.1 GCA_955652075.1 uncultured Gaiellaceae bacterium
AGACATCCATGTCGGCGACGCTGGTCACGTGCGGCCAGCCGAGAAACGCGGCGGTTTCCGGCGGCACCTGCCACGTCTCGGAGTCGGTGGACTTCCGGCCGCAGAGGACGAGATCGACGTCGCCCTCCTTGGCGATCGCGAGTGCAAGCGTGCGCGACGTTCCGAGCGTGTCGGCGACTGCGAACGCGCGGTCCGAGAGATGGATACATCGATCGGCCCCGAGCGCCAGACACTCTTTCAAGGCCTCGGCCGCCTGAGGTGGGCCCATGGTCATCGCGATCACCTCGCCGTCGCCATGCTTCCGCTTCAGCTCCGCTGCGTGGGCAACGGCGGCGGCGTCGAACGGGTTGAGCAGGAGCGGGACGCCCTCGCGGCGCAGCGACTTCGTCTCCGGATCAAACTCGATCGCGTCAGCGCGAGGGACCTGTTTGACGAGGCAGACGATCTTCACCTGTGGGAGCCTAATCAGCGGTGCTCGCCCTCCTGTACGACATCCACGGGAATCTGGTTGCCCTCGACGAGGTCCTCGAGGACGCGGAGGCCGCAGGAGCCGACGCCTATCTTCTCGGCGGCGACTTCGCATCGTGGTCGCCGTGGCCGCGCGAGACGATCGATCGGCTGCGCGGACTGCCGAACACAACCTGGGTTCGCGGCAACGGAGAGCGTTGGCTGCGCGAGGCGCCCCGCGACCGGCCCGAGGTCATGCAGGCGCTCTCGGAGCACGACTCCGGTCTGGGCACGGACGAGGGCTGGCTGTACTCGCTCCAGGCTCAGTTCGAGCAGGACGGTGTCCTCTACGTCCACGGCTCGCCGCTCTCGGACGTCGAGAGCTTCGCCCCCGAGCCCGGCGAGGACGACGAGCGGATGCTGGACGGCGTCCGCGACAAGGCCGTCGTCTTCGGCCACAGCCACAGGCAGTTCCGCAGGCCCGGGCCGAACGGCACGACGCTCGTCAATCCGGGTAGTGCCGGCATGCCGCTCGACGGGGACGTGCGTGCGGCCTACGCGCTGCGCAGCGACGACGGCGAGTTCGAGTTTCGCCGCGTCGAGTACGACGTCGAGCGTGCCGCGCAGGGCTGGGAGAGGGTCGGCGGCACGTTCGGCAAGTTCGCGGCCCAGCGGGTTCGCCGAGGGTCGGACTAGGGGCGTCCCCTCCGACTAGAGGATGTTCACGGCGCGCGCCGCGACCAGAAGAATCGTCGTCGCAGCCAGTGTTGATTCGGCCGCCATCAACACCTTCGCCGGCCGCGTGAGCGGCATCGCGTCGGTCGGACTGAACGCGATCGAGTTGGTCAGCGACACGTAGAAGTAATCCAAGAGACGGGGTGCCCAACCCTCCCGTGCCAGTTGGGGGTTTTCGTCTTGAGGGAACTGGAAGTCCGGCTTGCGGGGCGCCGTCGCGAGTGCACGGGCGACCGGACCGCCGCAGTCCAGTTCCCAGAAGGCGAGCCCGAACGCGACGGCGTCGGTGATCCACAGTGCGCCGCCACTGCACAGCAGCTGCCGTCCCGTCATCTGCGCGCCCGAACGAGCCACCAAAGAGATGACGAGCAGGACGACGCCCAGGACGGTGAAGACCCAGACCAGGCTGAGCAAGGAGATCACGATCTCCCGTCTGCGGTTATGCCGGATGAGCCGGCTCAAGCCCAGCAGCAGCGTCCCGGAGAGCAAGCCGTACGGAACGGCGACGACCAGCCACATCCACCACAGCGGGTGCCCGAGCAGGTCCCAGTTGGCCTGCATGCTCACGAGCGCCAGCGCAACGAGGATCAGGGCAGCGACGAGCGCGAAGGGCGCCGCGTCGTCCCGCGCCTCGCGCACCGCCGCGGCAAAACGATCCGGGTCGGGTGGGCGCGCCGTCTGCTCCGGGGGTGCGGTGGTCTCGACCATCTAGTCCGTCGTCTCCTCGCCGCTCCCCGACGGCTCGTAGTACGTCGTCCCCTTCAGCTCGTCCGGGAGGTAGTCGACCTCGAACCCAGCCGGATCGGCGTGGGGATAGATGTAACCCTCGCCGTGCCCGAGCTTCCGTCCGTAGTAGCTGCCGTCTCGCAGCGCCTTCGGCGGCCGGATGTTTCCCCGCTCCTGCACGTCCTTCGTTGCCGCCCTGATCGCGTCGTAGCTCGCGTTCGACTTCGGAGCGCGGGCGAGGTAGATCGCCGCTTGCGCGAGGTTCAGGCGCGCCTCCGGCAGACCGACGTGCTCGACGGCCTGGGCGGCGGCCACCGCCACCAGCAGCGCGCGCGGATCCGCGTTGCCGATGTCCTCGGATGCGAGCACGATCATGCGCCTGGCGATGTAGCGCGCGTCTTCGCCGCTCTCGAGCATCGCGGCGAGGTAATAGACGCTCGCGTCGGGATCCGACCCGCGCATCGACTTGATGAACGCGGAGATGAAGTCGTAGTGCGCGTCGGCCGCCTTGTCGTAGAGCAGCGGCCGCTTGCGCGCAGCGTCGTCCACGTGCATTTCCGAGAGCGGCTCGCCGGCGGCCTCCGCCGTCTGCAGGGCGAGCTCGACGATGTTGTGCACGGAGCGCGCGTCACCGCCTGCGCGGGTAGCGATGAGGCGGAGCAGATCGTCGGGGATCTCCGCGCCGAGCTCTGCGGCCCCTCGGCGCCCCACCGTCTCGAGCTCCGCCACGGATAGCGGCACGAGCTCGTAGACCTGAGCTCTCGACAGCAGCGCGGAGTTGACCTCGAAATAGGGATTCTCCGTCGTCGCGCCGATCAGCGTGATGACTCCCTCCTCGACGCCCGGGAGGAGTGCGTCCTGCTGCGCCTTGTTGAAGCGGTGGATCTCGTCGAGGAACAGGATCGTCCGCTGGCCGTTCGCGCCGAGCCGTTCGCGCGCCTGAGCGAGCACCTCGCGAACCTGGCCGACGGTCGCCGAGACGGCTGACAGCTCCTCGAACTCCGCGCCGGTCGCCCGCGCGATGATCCGTGCGAGTGTCGTCTTCCCGCTGCCGGGCGGCCCGTAGAAGATGGCCGACCGAACGCGGTCCTCCGCGATCGCCAGCCGTAGGGCCGAATTCTCCGCGAGCACGTGCTCCTGCCCGACGAACTCGTCGAGCGACTGCGGTCGCATCCGCAACGCGAGTGGCGCGACACCTGGGAGCCGCTGCTCCGCTGCATCCGAGAACAGGTCGCTCATTGCAGGGGAAGTATGCTCCGCAGGCCCTTGGCGACCGAGACTCACGAGGATTTCTCCGAGCCCATCCTGCCCGGCAAGGGAGCATCGGACTACGAGCGCTACCTGCGGACGGACGAGCTCCTCGCGCTGCAGAAGTCGCCGGACGAGCAGGTGCACCCGGACGAGCTCCTGTTCCAGACGGTGCATCAGTCCTCGGAGCTCTGGCTCAAGCTCGCCACCTCCGAGGTTGCACGGGCGACCGAGCACCTCCGGGCGTGGGAGCTTGCGGCCGCACTGCGGCTGCTTGGGCGTGCGTCGCTCTGCCTGCAATTCATCACCCGCCAGCTCGACATGCTGGAGCGGATGTCGCCGTGGGAGTACCAGACCGTCCGCCGGGTCCTCGGACACGGCAGCGGGTTCGACTCACCGGGCTTCCGCGACGTTCGGCGTGTGACTCCGCCGCTCGGCGAAGCGTTCGATGCTGCCGTGGCGCAGGCCGGCCTCGACCCCGTCGAGGTGTACGTCCAAGGGCGCGAGCACGAGGAACTCTTCCAGCTTGCCGAAGCATTGGTCGAATGGGACGAGCGGATCACGATGTGGCGAATCCGTCACTACAAGGTCGTCGCGCGCATCATCGGCGACCAGGTCGTCGGGACACAGGGGACACCCGTCGAGGTGCTCGGGAAGATGATCCACCACAACTTCTTCCCGGCCCTCTGGCGTGCGCGGAACCAGCTGACCGCCCGCGCGAACGAAGAGGAGGGGTAGTGCTCCTTCCAGCAATACATGTCGGCCTCTGGCCCGCGATCACGCGGCGCCAGCGTCCACCCTCGCCCTTAGCAAGGCTGTCCAGCCTTGCTGCGGTTGAGTGCGGCCTCTGGCTTGGTGCTCGCGACCCAGAGACTCGACGGCATTACTGGAAGGAGCACTAATGGCATTCGAGGAGCTGAAGCAGCGTCAGAGCGTCGTCTGGGGATCGGCGCCGTTCGAGCGGGTCGCGGACCAGATCGCAAACGTGCACGATCAGCTCGTCGCGGAGCTTGCGCCCAAGGCTGGCGAGGCGTGGCTCGATGTCGGCACGGGAACGGGCGGGGTCGCAGTGAGGGCTGTCCGGGCAGGCGCGGTCGTAACAGGCTCCGATCTCGCTCCCGTGTTGATCGAGACCGCCAAGCGTCTCGCGGCGGCGGAGGGACTGGAGATCCGTTACGAGGTCGGTGATGCCGAGCAGCTTCCCTACGAGGACGGCAGCTTCGACGTCGTCTCTTCCAGCTTCGGCGCGATGTTCGCCCCGGATCACGAGGCAGTCGCTCGCGAGCTCGCTCGGGTCACGCGCCCCGGTGGACGGCTCGGCCTGGCCGTATGGGATCCGGACGGGGGCATCGGTGACTTCTTTCGTCTGGTCGGGAAGTTTCAGCCGCCGCCTCCAGAAGGTGCAGGCAACCCACTCGAGTGGGGCCGCGAGGAGCACGCACGTGAACTGCTGGCGAACGACTTCGATCTGCGGTTCGTGCGTGGGATGGACCCGCAAGTGGGCGAATCCGGCGAGCAGCTCTGGCAGCTGTTCGTCTCGTCATTCGGTCCGATGAAGACGCTCCACGATTCCCTCGAAGAGTCACGGCGCAAGGAGCTGCACGACGCGTACGTCGAGCACATGGAGCAGCACAGGACGGACGGTCGCATCGAGGCGCCGCGCGAGTATCTGCTCATCCTCGGCACGCGGCGCTGATGGCGACGGTCTCGATCCGCGACGAGGTCACGGAGCTCCTGCAGGAGCTCATCCGCGTCGACACGACCAACCCGCCGGGCAACGAGACCGCCGCGGCCGACCTTCTCCGCGAGTACCTCGAGGAGAGCGGTGCACAGGTGGAGCTGTATGCACGAGTGCCTGAGCGCGCAAACCTCGTTGCGCGCATCCCCGGCCGCGGCGAAGGGCCGACACTGCTCTTCCTGTCGCACACCGACGTGGTGCTCGCGGACGCGGCGGAGTGGAGCGCCGATCCGTTCGGCGGCGAGCTGCGCGACGGCGAGGTGTGGGGTCGGGGCGCGCTCGACATGAAAGGGCAGGTCGCCGCCAGTGCAGTTGCCCTTGCCTCGCTCGCGCGTGAAGGCTTCGAGCCGGGCGGCGATCTCGTCTTCGCGGCGACCGCCGACGAGGAGGTCGGCGACGGATTCGGCGCGCAGTGGCTGTGCGAAGCGCATCCGGATGCAGTGCGTTGCGACTACCTGATCAACGAAGGGTCCGGTGAGCGGCTCGAGCTCAGCGGCCGGCCGTTCTACCTGTGCTCGGTCGCGGAGAAGATGAGCGCACCGTTCCGTCTCCGCGTGCGTGGGCGCAGCGGACACGCGTCGATGCCGGGAATCGCGGACAACGCGCTCGTGAAGGCGGCGCCGCTGATCACCGCGCTCGGCGAGTACGTTCCCGAGCAGCACCTCACTCCGGAGGTGGCCGCGCTGCTCGCGGCGGTCACCGGCCAGCGGCCGGCGTCGCCGCAGGACGCTCTCGAGCAAGCGCGAGGGATCGGGGAATTCTTTGCCGAGATGATTGAGCCTTTGCTGTCGCTGACGCTTTCGCCGACGATGATCAGCGCCTCAAAGAAGCGGAACGTCATTCCTGCGGTTTGCGACGTCATCGTCGACTCGCGCCTGCTTCCGGGGACGACACCCGCGCAGCAGCAAGAGATCGTGCGCAACGTGCTCGGAGACGGCGACTACGAGCTGGAAGGCCTCGAGGCGCACGGCGGCACGCGTTCGCCGATCGAGACGCCGCTCTGGGACGCCGTGACCGGCTGGATCGCCGAGGTCGAGCCGGAGGCAAGGCCGGCGCCGATCTGTGTGGCCGGGTTCACCGACAGCCACTGGTTCCGAGAGGCCTTCGGCACCGTCGCCTACGGCTTCTTCCCCTCGCGGGTGATGTCTGCCGAGCTGGCCGCGCGGCTGATTCACTCGGCCGACGAGCGCATACCGGTGGAGGATCTGGAGCTCGGGGTGAGCTTCCTGAGGCACGCCGCTCAGGCGATGCTCGCCTAGTACCCCGGGAGGGGGCACCAGGAGTTTGCGGAATTCGACTCTGAGTCGATAACCTCGATGGCATGAGCGAGGAGAAGCTCCGGCTCGGTGGGATGGCCCTCGCCAACGGCGTGCTCGTTCACGGGCCCACGGCCTGGGCCTGCGCGATCCGTACGGAAGACGGGCAGCTGAAGGTCGTGGCCAGGCGCAAGCGGCTTCGTGCGAGCAAGGTCGAGAGCCCGTTGCTTCGTGGCCCGGTGCGCCTCCTCGATGCCATGGCGATCATCCCCGAGATCAGGCGCGCGCTCCCGGAGGCGAAGCTGCCGTTCCAGCGTCCCGCCGTGATCGTGGCGATGATCGGCAGCGCCACCGTGGTGAAGATGATGCGCGGGTCGCGCTCGGTCGGCCCCGCAGCCCAGGAGCTCGTCGGGGGCGTGCTCTCGATTGCGCCGGCCGCACTCGCGTTGCGTGGCTCGGATGTGGCTGCGTACCACGGCGCGGAACACATCTCAATCGGCTCGTACGAGCAAGGGAAGCGCGCGACCAAGGAGCACAACCGCTGCGGGTCGCACCTGATCGGGCCCTTGTTGGCGACGACCGCGATCGGGAACACGCTGGCCGCGCGAGCCCCTGCACACATGCGCACCCCCGCGAGGCTCGGAGCGCAGCTCTTCGCTCTGGCCGCTTCGACCGAGATCTTCGGCTGGATGGTCCGCAACCCGGAGAAGCGGCTCGCCCGCGCACTCGCCAAGCCCGGCCACGAGCTCCAGCATCGGCTCGCGACCGCGGAGCCGACGCCGGAGCAGGTCGAGGTCGCCGAGGCCGCGCTCGCCGCCTGCCTCGAGCTCGAACAGGAATAACGGTGGCCCTTCAGGAACGGACGCACGAGCGGCTGCCGCCCGACATCTTCGACCTGCCCGTCGAGAAGATGCGCGAGGGGTATTACGCCGACGCGTACTTCAACCACGCGCGCGCGACACTGCTACAGGACGGCCGACGCCCGCGCGTCGTGATGCAGGTGTTCCAGAAGCGTGATGCGTACCTCGGCGGCATGGACGAGGCGATCGCGATCCTCAAGCTCTGCTCCTACGACTGGGACGAGGTCACGGTTCACGCCCTCTACGACGGCGACCGCGCGGCGCCGTGGGAAACGGTGATGACGATCGAGGGCGACTACACACTGTTCGCTCACCTCGAGACCGCGTACCTCGGCGTGCTCGCGCGCCGCACGCTGATCACCACGAACGTCGTGCGGGTGCTCGAAGCCGCAAACGGGAAGCCGATCATCTTCATGCCGGCGCGACACGATCATCACCGCGTGCAGACAGGTGACGGCTACGCCGCGTATGTCGCGGGTCGCGTCGTGGGCGCGCC
>CATPAS010000341.1 GCA_955652075.1 uncultured Gaiellaceae bacterium
GTCTGGCTGCTCGGCGGCCGCACGGTATGAGCGACCTCGACCCTGTTTCCTGGTTCGTGATCGAGGCCGGCTGGAAGGTCGTCGACGCGGAGGGCCAGGAGGTCGGCTCCGTCGACGAAGTGGTCGGCGATTCGAGCAACGACATCTTCAACGGCCTCTCGATCTCGACCAGTCTGCTCGGCAGGCCTCGCTACGTCCCGTCGGAACAGGTGGGAACCATCACGCCGGGGCGCGTGCACTTGACGCTCACGAAGGACCAGATCGAGCATCTCGGGGAATTCGAGGAGCCGCCGACGAGCGCCGAGATCCTGCCGGATGCGGCCGGCGCGGTGCGGCGAGCCGAGGCCGCAGTCGAAGCGCCGATTCATTCGCACGGCGAACGACTCAACATCGTCACGCGAATCGCGCACGCCCTGCGGCGCGCACTTCGCGGCTAGCCGAGCACGCTCGCGAGCTCCCGCGCGAGGGTCTTCGCGTCCCGCTCCGACGGAGCGACGACGAGCACAGTGTCGTCCCCGGCGAGCGTGCCGACGATCCGTTCGTGCTCGAGCTGGTCAAGTGCGCGGGCGATGGCGGGGGCGGAGCCGAGCTCGGACTGCAACACGACGACGTTTCCTGCCGGCGTCACCTTGCGGCCGAACTGACCGAGGATCGACGTGAGGACCTCAGTGGGATCGGCCCGGCGGGCGACGTTCGGCAGCATGTAGCGCGGCCGGCCGAAGTGGTCATGCGTCTTCTCGAGGCCGAGCTGGCGGATGTCGCGCGACACGGTCGCCTGCGTGACGACACAGCCGGCGTCGGCGAGCGCGTCGAGCAGCTCGAACTGCGTGCCGACCCGCTTCCGAGAAACGAGGCTCTCGATCAGCCGCTGTCGCTCGGCCTTCCCCAGCTGCATAACTCCAGCATACGTATGCAGGTTTGGAGGAGCTAGGGCTTGGTAGAACTCAAAGTCATGCTCAGGAAGCTGCTCTGGTCAGCGCTCTACGGCGCCTTCGCCGCCCTCGCGACGATCGTCTCGCGCCGCGCAGCCACGCGGATCTGGCGTACGCTGACGGGCGAGGAACCGCCCACCAAGAAATGACAGCCGATCAAACAGTCGAGCGTGCGGCCGACAAGCTCCAGCAGCTCGCGAATCAGCTGGCAGGCGAAGGCGGCTGGAAGTCGAAGCTCGCCCAGCCACTCGCAGAGGACGCCGACCTGATTCGCAAGATGAGGCCGAGCCTGATCAAGGCGCGCGCCAAAGGAGAAGCGCCGGCGGGCCAGAAGCCGCGGCAGGCAACCGTTGCACCGTCGAGCCCGCAGATCGGCGGCGCCCGGCCGAAGACGAAGGAGACGAGCGGGGGGCCGAGCCCGTGGATCGTGGTCGGCGTTGCGCTTGCCGCCGGCGTCGTGCTCGCCAAGTGGATCGACTGGAGGGGCCATGCCCACACAAGGGACTGACGGCCGCCCGACTCACGGTCTCGGCGCCGCGGTCAAGGAAGTCGCTGAGCGCGCGAGCGCCATCATGCGCCTCGAGCTCGAGCTCGCCGCCATGGAGCTCAAGCGGAAGGTCGTCTCGCTCGGCCTGGGAATCGCGCTCGCCCTCGGCGCCGCAGTCATGCTCGTCTTCGTCCTCGGCTTCGCGTTCGCAACGATCGCCGCCGCGCTCGCGACGGCCGTATCCACCTGGCTCGCGCTGCTCATCACCACCGCGATCCTCTTAGCGTTCGCGCTCACGCTCGGTGCGCTGGGGATCATGAAGATCAAGAAGGGCACGCCTCCGGTCCCGGAGCAGGCGATTCGCGAGGCGAAGCTGACGACGGAGGCGCTCAAGCGCGATGGCCGGTAGCAACAGCCGGACACTCGAGCAGGTGCGCCTCGACATCGAGTCGGAGCGTGAGCAGCTTGCCGGTGCTGCCGAAACCCTACGCGAGGAGATCGGCGAAGCGACGAACATCGGCGCCAAGTTGCGCTCGAACCTGCCGGTGGTCGCGGCGGGCGCGCTCGGCGTGGGCTTCCTGCTGGCCGGAGGTGTCGGCGCCACCGCACGGCTCATCTTCCGGCGCGGGCGGGAGGGCGAGACGAAAACCAAGCTCGGTCGCTTCCGCATTGGCGACCGCGACTGAGCGCGAATCGACTGCCGGGCAGGCCCCGAGCTCGCCCGAGAAGCTGAGCCTCGCCGACTGGTTGGCCGCCTTCAAGCGCAGCTTCGCCGCCTTCATGAAGGACGACTGCATGGGCCTCGCCCAGCAGATCGCCTACAGCTCGCTGCTCGCCTTCTTCCCGGCGACGGCCTTTCTCGTCGGAGCGCTCGGAGTGTTCCACCTCTTCGGCGACGTCAAGACGCTACTCGACCCAATTGCGCCCAACGGCGTGATCAAGTTCATCACCGGCCTGCAGAAGGACTCGCAGGGAGGAACGTCCGCCGCGGCATTCGTCATCGGTTTCGTCGGGGCGGTCTGGGCCGCGAGCGGGGCAATGACCTCAGTGATCAAAGCGGTGAACAGGGCGTACGACCGTCAGGAGACGCGCCCCTTCTGGAAGCTCCGCGGGATCGCAATCGTCCTGGTCGTCTCGAGCGGGATCACGACCGCAGGCATCTTTCTCCTCATCGTGGTCGGGGGAGCGCTGGGTGATGCGATCGCGAAGAAGGCGGGTCTGGGCGGCGCGTTTCAGTGGGTCTGGGGAGTCGCGCGCTGGCCGGTCGCGTTCTGCGCCATCCTGCTCTTCTTCGGGCTTGTGTACTACCTCGCACCGAACAAGAAGCAGCGAAACTGGAAGTGGATCACGCCGGGCTCTGTCGTAGGCGGCCTGCTCTGGCTGCTGCTGTCGGGCCTCTTCGCGCTCTACGTCACCTACGCCGGCAACTACACCAAGACGTACGGGACACTCGCGAGCGGCGTCATCCTGTTGCTGTGGCTCAACTACTCGGCGTTCGCGCTTCTCTTCGGTGCGGAGTTGAACGCGGAGCTCGACCGCCAGGCCGACATTCGCGCGGCCGGCGGCGAGCGTGCCGGGCTCGTGAAGCTCGCTACAACGGAAGCGTGACGACGAGCGAGCCGCGCAGGCTCTTGTGCTTGTCCGAGCGGTACGAGTAGATCCCCGGCTGTAGCGTCACGTTCGAGAGATCGTGGACCACGATCCCGGGAGAAAGGGCGCGGCGAGCAGAGCGGCGAGCACGATTCGCGTGATCATGCCCGGTCTCTGCGGCGCCGCGCGCCTTTCGGATCTAGAGCGAGGGAGCGCTGCTCCGTCGCCTCAGGATCAGGCCGAGCACCATCAGCCCGAGCCCGATCAGCACGACGATCCAGATCGGGAAGCCGGTGAACGGCAGCGTTCCGGCGCCGACCACACCGGTTGCGCTGAGCACGCCTGATGCCGACTCGACGCGTCCCTTTCGCGGTGATACGACCGGCTTGGGCTTCGTCGGCTTGGGCTTCACGGCTCTGCCGAGAGCCGACGGCGTGCTGCGTACCGACGCCGGGCTCGCCGGCGTGATGGGCGTGCTGCCGCCCGGGGTCGGGCCCTGCACCGGGTCTCCTCCGGGCGTGCCTGGATCCGGGTTCGGAGACGGATGCGGTGCCGGAGACGGCGGCGACTCAGGCTGCGTCCCGCAGGCCTTGCCCCGCTTCGCCTTCAGAGCGTGCACGTCGACCTCGTGACCGCCCGAGCAGGGCGCGGCCTTGTGAGGCTGGCTGTTGCCTGGTCCGTGGAGGACCGTGCTCGGTGCCGCGCCGTTCTGCATCGCGATCTCTCCGGCGGTCTTGCCGTTGCCGTAGAGCTTCGTCTGGTCGGACGAGGCCGCGGCGTGCGTGTCGTGCGCCGTGTCGTTCGACGGCTTCACGCCTGCTTGAGCTGTCCCCGCGTCCTGCCCGACGGAGCTCACCGACGACACCGGCGCGGCGGAAGACGACGTCGCTTCCTCCTTCTTCACCTGTCCCGGAGCGTTGGCCGAGTTGCCGTGGCCGGAGCTCTCCTGTCCCGTTGCAGCCGCCGCCGCAGCAGATACGGGTTCGCTCGTGCCTTTTTCGTTTCCGTTTCCGTGACCGTTGCCGTTACCGTTACCGGCGTAAGCCGAAGCCGACGCCAGGGCGGCAACCGCCAGGGCGAGCGCGAGTGCGCCCGCGAGCCGCATTGTCATGTTCCCCCCTCATTGGTTCCTCTCCCCGATCTCACCTTAGGAACGAGAGACCGCTTGTCCACTCATTTACAAAGCAGAAAGGGCGGCGTCGCGGCCCCCCTTTGGGAGAAATACTTCCCTGGAGCTAGGCCCGGAGCTGTGCGCCAAACGCTTTTTCCAGCGCCGAAACGATGCGGCTTCGGAGCTCGCCGGCGTCCTCGTCGGTGAGTGTTCGCTCAGGCGACTGAAACGTGACCGAGAAGGCGATCGACTTCTTTCCGGGCCCCACCTGGCCGCCGCGATACACGTCGAAGGCACGCATCTCGCGGAGGGCAGGCCCGGCCGCCTCCATTGCCGTTTCGACGAGCTCGCCGGCGGTCGCCTCCTCGGGGACCGTGAAGGCGAGGTCCTGGCGGACCGGCGGGTAGGTGATGACGTCGTCGTAGACGATCAGGTCGGGCACGCGCTCTGCGAGCGCATCGACGTCGAGCTCGAAGGCGCCCCACTCACCGGGCAGGTCACCGCGTAACGCGACAACCCAACCCTCGTCCGTGCGCGCGCCGCGGCCCGGCGCAGGGAGATCATCCGCCGGTACGAACGACGGCTCGATACTGAGGGCGGCGTAGAGGCCTTCGACCGTGCCCTTCGCAAAGGAGAAGCCTCCCTCCGCGATGCCGCCGACGTGCCAGCGCTCCTCGGGAAGACGGTCGTCCGTCGGGAGGTAGACGTGAGCCTGCTCGAACAGGGCGACGTCGTCGTTGCCCGCGTCGACATTGCGATGCGCGGAGGCGAGCAAGCCCTCGACGAGCGACGTACGGAGAACGGCCTGCTCGCTCGAGAGCGGCTCCTGGAGCTCGACCGCCCCCGTTTTGGAATCAAGCGGCACGAGGCTCCACGTGTACGCCTCCGAGTAGCCGAAGCCGACCAGCGTGTCCTCGATCCGGCGCCGAATCTTCTGCAGCTTGGAGAGCCGCCCGAACATCGCCTCGCGGCGCGGCAGCCGAGCAGGAACGTCGTCGAGACGGAAACGTACGACCTCCTCGACCACGTCGATTTCGCGCGTCACGTCACTGGCTCGCCACGTCGGCACCGCGATGCTCTCGCCCTCCACCCCGA
>CATPAS010000342.1 GCA_955652075.1 uncultured Gaiellaceae bacterium
GGCTGCCATCAGTGCCGACCGCAGAACCGCCGCCGATCCCGGCTGGGCAAGGTCTCGCCGTCGCAGGCGCTGCACTCTACGTGGCCTACGGCTGCATCAACTGCCACGGTCCGAACGGCCTCGGCGGTGTCCCGAACCCACAGGCGCCGGACCGGAAGATTCCGGGCCTCTCGGGCGTCGCGTTCCGCAAGCAGTTCAACACTGATCCCAAGATCATCGACGTGATTCGCGCAGGAAGCGTGATCGGCCGCGCGCCGATCGTCAGCATGCCGCACTGGGGCGGGATCATTCCTGACGACCAGTTGAAGGCGCTCGCGGCGTACCTGAAGACGCTCAAATAAACAAGACCATCGTCCGCTCCTCCCGCTCCCAGCTCTGGCTTCCAGTGCGAACGCACCTCTCCAGGAGAGACGCCGGGACATCATCCCTCCGCGCCGCGCACTGGCCCGTCCCTCGTTGTTCCTCGCGGGGCGGGCGGCATAGTAGGAGCGTGGACCGTGCCGCCGCCGAAGACTGGATCCGCGCACACGTCGAACCGGTCGGCGCCATCGAGACGGCCCACGAGCGACCGTGGGCGACGGTGCTGCGCGTGCCGCTCGCCGACGGCGTCGCCTGGTTCAAGGCCTGCGGGCCGGTGCAGGCGTTCGAGCCGCGGCTCTCGGCGCAGCTCTTCGTGCGCTGGCCCGACCGGGTCGCCGAGGTGCTCGGCCACGACGAGGAGCGCGCCTGGCTTCTGCTCGCTGACGCGGGCACGCCGATGCAAACATTCGGCAATCCACCGGAGGTTTGGCTCGTTGCCTTGCCGCCGTACGCCGAATTGCAGCGCGGCGAAGCCCCGCACATGCACGACCATCTCGCGCACAGCGTCCCGGACCTGCGCGTCGCCAGGCTGCCCGCGGGCTACGAGGACCTCCTGCAGCACGACCTGCCGCTCGAGCGCGACGAGATCCACCGGCTACGCGAGTTCGCGCCCCGCTTCGCGGAGCTTTGCGACGAGCTCGCTGCGCACGACACACCGGAGACGGTTCAGCACGACGACCTCCACCACGCGAACGTCTACGAACAGGGCGACCGGCGGCGCGTGCTCGACTGGGGCGACGCGTCGATCTCGCATCCCTTCTTCTCGCTCGTCGAGACGTTCCGGTTCCTGGAGGAGATCAACAAGCTGCCGCCGGCCGACCCGTGGTTCGCGCGTCTCCGTGACGCGTATCTGGAGCCGTGGGGTCGCGGCCTCACCCCCGCGTTCGAGCTTGCGATCCGCGTCGGCGCGTTCGCGCACGCGATGGCATGGGCTCGGCAGCGGGACCATCTACCGGAGGAGGAACGACCCGACTTCGACAGATGGTTCCCGCTCGTCCTGCGGCGAGCGGTCGCACACACGGACGAACGCTCACCCGGCCTCTAGGGAAGGAGCCGCGCGCGACCGCTGGAGCGTTCTTGTCGATCTCCATCCTCACGAACCTATGGCCCGGCGAGCCGTGCTGCCATTGAACATGGGCCACGTCGGCCTCACCTCGCGTGGCATGCTGGACGCGCGATGTCCAAGGTCGAGGCGATCCAGTACGGCGACCGCAAGGTCTATGCCGTCGCGGCGTTCAACCGCGGTGTGGCGGAATGGCTGGAGCGGCTGCCGACTGTGTGGGTGGAGGGCGAAGTCACCGAGTTGCGCCGCAACGCGCGCTGGCAGTCCGTCTTCTTCACGCTGAAGGATCCAAACGACGGCGCGTGCCTCGGCGTGACGATTGCGCGCAGCCGCTTCGACGCGCTGCGCCTCGATCTCACGGACGGTGAGCGCGTCCACGTCTTCGGACGTCCGGAGCTGTTCGAGGCGCGCGGCGACTTCCGCATGCGCGCTCTGTCGATCGAGCGGTTCGGGCTCGGAGATCACCTCGCCGCGCTCGAGCGGCTGAAGAAGAAGCTCGCCGCGGAAGGCGTCTTCGAGCGGAAGCGCCCGCTCCCGTTCCTGCCACGCCGGATCGGGCTCGTCACCGGCAACGATGCTGCGGCGAAGCAGGATGTCCTCGCCACGATCAGCGCCCGCTTTCCAGCCGCCCGGATCGTCGTCGCCGAGACCCTCGTCCAGGGCCCGCTCGCAGCGAACGCGATGATCGAAGCGCTGCGCGAGCTCGCCGCCGCGCCCGAAGTGGACGTGGTCGTGCTGTCGCGTGGCGGCGGAAGCTTCGAGGACCTGCTGCCGTTCAGCGACGAACGGCTAGTGCGCGCGATCGCACTCTGCCCGGTGCCTGTCGTCTCCGCCGTCGGCCACGAGCAGGACAACCCGCTCTGCGATTTCGCCGCGGATGCCCGCGCCTCCACGCCCACAGCGGCCGCGCGCGTCGTCGTGCCCGATGCCGCCGAGCTGCTCGCGCGGCTCGACAGGACACGCGGCGGACTTGCGCGCGGCGCACGGACGCTGCTCGACCGTCGCCGCGAGCGGCTCGTGCACGCGTATGAACGGCTTCGCCGCGCGCCCGCACTTGCGGTCGAGCGCAAACGCGCGCGTCTCGAGCATTCGGCCGGGCGCCTCCGTGCGCTCTCGCCGCGCGCAACGCTCGAGCGCGGCTACGCGATCGTGCGCGCGAACGACGAGATCGTTCGCACGGCGAGCGCGGTCTCGAGCGGGGACGAAGTCGAGGTCGAAGTCGCCGACGGCCGCTTCGGAGCGCGTGTCGAATGAGCGCAGAGACGACATTCGAAGAGGCCCAGCGCGAGCTCGAGCAGATCGTCGAGCGGCTCGAGCGAGGCGAAGCCGGCCTCGACGAGGCGATCAAGCTGTGGGAGCGCGGTGAGGAGCTCTACAGGCTCTGCGTCGGGCGGCTCGACGCGGCGCAGGGCAAGATCGAGGAGCTCGCGCGGCGCGCCGACTCCACGCGGCCCTGACGCTCGCTATGGGCTCAGCCGAAACGGCGGGTACTGGTCGGTCACCAGGACGAACGCGTAGGCCGTGACGCGGTTGGCCCAGCGCCCCACCCCGACTACGAAGTCGAAGAGGCCCCTGGGATAGCGACCGGTGAAGAGGATCGCGAACCAGGCGATGATGATGGACA
>CATPAS010000343.1 GCA_955652075.1 uncultured Gaiellaceae bacterium
GTTCTACCCCGCGGGTGGTGGCCAGGTCACCGACACAGGCTGGATCGAGCGTGACGACGAGTCGGGCGCTCGCGCCGAGCTGCGGGAGGCATACGGGCTGGAGGAAGATCAAGCGTTGCTCTTCGAGGGTGACGCATTTTTCGAGGGAGACCGGGTTCGAGCGGTCGTGGCCTGGAACGTCCGGTTCCCGACGATGGCGAACCACACGGCGACACATCTTCTGCACAAGGCGCTGCGCGACGTCCTCGGCGAGCATGTCAAGCAGGCGGGCTCTGCCGTGCGGCCGGACAAGCTTCGCTTTGACTTCACGCATCCACAGCAGCTGACGGACGACGAGCGGGAACGAGTCGAGCACCTCGTCAACGAGAAGGTGTTCGAGAACCTCCCGGTACGCACCTTCGTCACGCCGATCGACGAGGCACGCCGGCTCGGCGCGATGATGCTCTTCGGCGAGAAGTACGGCGACCACGTGCGTGTCGTCGAGATTCCCGGCTTCTCGCGTGAGCTCTGCGGAGGCACGCACGTCAGATCGACAGCGGAGATCGGGCCGTTCGTGATCCTCTCGGAGGGCTCTGTCGGGGCGGGTGCGCGGCGCATCGAAGCGGTGACTTCCGGCGAGGCGCACGCCTTTCTCCACGCGACGATGCGCGAGGCGGACGAGCTCCGCGCGGAGCTCGAGCGTGTTCGGAAAGAGTCGAGGAAGCCGAAAGCAGAAGCCGCTGCCGATTTCGAGATCGTGGAGAACGACGGTGTAGTCGTCCTCGCCGAAGCGAAGTCCCTAAAGGGCAGCGCCTTGCGTGACCTGTCCGATCGCCTCCGCCAGCAGGAGAAGGCTGCCGGCGTCATTGTCGGTTCGGTGGACGACGGGCGCGTCTATCTGGTCGTCAATCTCGACGAGTCGCTCGTCGGCCGCGGCCTCGACGCGTCGAAGCTGGTGCGCGACCTCGGCAAACACATCGAAGGGGGTGGCGGAGGACGGCCCACACTGGGTGAGGCAGGCGGCAAGAATCCCGCCGGATTGCGCAGCGCACTGGAGGCCGGGAAGCAAGCGATCGCTGCAGTGCTCGAGTGAAGGTTCTCGCACTCGACTACGGGCGGGCACGCACCGGCGTTGCCGTCTCGGACCCGACCGGCACGATTGCACGACCACTCTGCGTGGTCGAAGAAGCTGCGACCGGTGATGGGCTCGCCCGTCTGGCGACGCTGATCGGCGAGCACGAGGTCGACCGCGTCGTGGTCGGGCTCCCGCTCACCTTGAGCGGCGAACGCGGGGAGCAGGCACGCGAGACGGAGCGCTTCGTCGAAGCCCTGGGCGACGTCACGAACGTCCCGGTCGTCACCTTCGACGAACGCTTCACGACCGACCTGGCGGAACAGACGCCGTCGGATGCACCCGAGGACGCGCGGGCGGCAGCTCATCTCCTCTCCGGGTATTTGACATGGGCGAGCAGCGCCCCGGCGTAATCCCGCCGCGGCACGGGCGTTCGCCACAAGGGCCAAGCCCTCGCCAGGTTGCTCGGCGTCGCGCCCTGGCGCTCGCCGTGCTCGTGCTCGTCCTGGGCGGGCTCGGCTGGCTGGCGGTTGCTGCAATCGGAGGCGGGCGCAGCAGCGATCAGGCCGCGCAGACGTCGACGCGCTCCAACACCCTCGTCTACCGCACAGTGACCCGCACGACAGCGACCGGCACGGTCGTGACGGTGATCGCAATGCCGAAGCCGTTTCACGTCGTCTTCCCCGAGGGTTTCACGCGGAAGCAGATGGCGGAACGCGTCGCCGTCGTGGCGAAGATCGCTGCGAGCAAGGGGAAGGTCCGTCCTCGGCTGTCGCGCGCCGGCTATCTCGCGGCGACCTCCAAGCCGCGCGTTCCACCGTGCTTCCGCAACAACGTGAAGAGCATCGAAGGCTTCCTGTTTCCCGCCACCTACGAATTCTTCAAGGAAACGACCTCGGCGCAGCTCGCTCAAGACCAGCTCGACGCCTTCTGCGAGAACTGGAAACAGATCGACCTCGGCTACGCGCGCTCCAAGAACCTGACCCCGTACGACGTGCTGATCATCGCGTCGATGGTCGAGAAGGAAACCCTGTCGCCCGACGAGCGCGCGCTCGTCTCCGCGGTGATCTACAACCGGCTCCACGCCGGCATGCCGCTCGGCATCGACGCAACGCTGCGGTACGGCCTCGACATCCCGCCGACCCAGTCGATCCTCCAGTCGCAGCTCGACAGCAACTCGCCGTACAACACGCGCAAGCGGCGAGGGCTGCCGCCGACGCCGATCGCCAGCCCCGGTCTCGCGTCCATGCAGGCGGCGGCGCATCCGGCGAAGGTGAAGTACCTCTACTTCGTCCGCAGGCCGGACAAGAAGCATCATTTCTTCACCGCGAGCTATCAGGCGTTCCAGAAATATGCGGCCGCGCACGGATACGGCCCATGATCTCGGGTGAGACTCGGCTCGTCGGGTTGCTCGGCGATCCGGTCTCGCAGTCGCTGTCGCCGCTGATGCAGAACGCCGCCTTCGCGGCGCGAGGGCTCGACTGGGCGTACGTGCCGCTGCCCGTGACGGCCGATCGGCTGGACGACGCCGTCAGGGGGCTCGTGGCGCTCGGCTTCGCGGGCGCCAACGTCACGACGCCGCACAAGCTGGCCGTGGCAAGGCTCGTCGACACCGACGAGCCGTCCGTGAACACGCTCGTCATCCGCGAGGGCCGCGTCCTCGGCGCCTCGACGGACGCAGCGCTCCTCGGTGAGCTCGAGTTTCGGCGCGCCGTGATCGTCGGGGACGGCGGCGCGGCCGTCGCCTTCGCAGCGGCATTGCCGGCTGCGCCGCGCTACTCGCGCCGGGGAACCTGGCCGCCACAAGTGTCGGAGGCCGACCTCATCGTCAACGCCACCTCCGAGCGTGACGACGTGCTCGTCGAGCCGGGTCCCGGTCAGACGCTCGTCGACCTGCCCTACCCACCGACGGCGACCGCGCGCGCGGCTGAGGCGGCGGGGGCGCAGGTCGTCGACGGGCTCGACGTCCTCGTCGCGCAGGGCTCCGCCTCGTTCGAGATGTGGACCGGCCTGCCCGCGCCGGTCGACGTGATGCGCGCGGCAGTACGCTCCGCTTGATGGCGCTGAAGCTCGTAACCGCTGGCGAATCGCACGGGCCGGCGCTCGTTGCGATTCTCTCCGGCCTGCCTTCAGGTCTCGTGCTCGATCGCAGCCAGGTCGATGCGGACCTTCACCGGCGCCAGCAGGGCTACGGTCGCAGTCCGCGTCAGCAGATCGAGCGCGACGAGGTGGAAGTGCTCGCAGGTCTCCGTCACGGGCGCACGCTGGGAACGCCACTTGCCCTCATCGTGCGCAATCGGGATCACAAGAACTGGGAGTGGGGGATGAGCCCATGGCAGCCGGAGGGTGAGCCTTCCGGCAAGGGAACGAAGGAAGTCACACTCCCCCGCCCGGGACATGCCGACCTCGCCGGCGCGCTCAAGTACGGCGTGTCTGACGTCCGCGACGTGCTCGAGCGCGCAAGCGCGCGTCACACCGCCGTGATCGTCGCAGCGGGCTCGGTCGCGAAGGCCCTGCTCGCTGAGATCGGGATCGCCGTCGAAGGTCAGGTGCTCACCTCCGATCTCGAGCGGCGTGTGGACGAGGCGCGCGCGGATCGTGACACGGTCGGCGGCGTGGTCGAGGTTCGCGCTCGCGGTGTTCCTCCGGGCTTCGGCTCGTACGCGACCAAGGGCGAGCGCCTGGACGCGCGACTCGCAGCGTCGTTGATGGGGACGCAGGCCGTGAAGGGCGTGGAGATCGGCGAAGGTTTCGAGCTGGCGACGAAGCGCGGTTCGGCTGCGCACGACGAGATCCTGCGCGACGAGCGCGGGCTGTACCGCAAGACGAACCGCGCCGGCGGGATCGAGGGGGGCGTTTCGAACGGTGAGGAGATCGTCGTGCGCGCCGCCATGAAGCCGTTGCCGACGTTGATGAAGCCGCTCGCCTCCGTCGACCTGCAGACCGGCGAGCAGGCCGAGGCGCTCGTCGAACGCAGCGACACCGCCGCGGTCGAGGCGCTTGCGGTCGTGGCCGAGGCATGCGTGGCCTGGGAGCTCGCGCGCGCCGCGAAGGAGAAGTTCGGCGGCGATGCGCTCGGCGACCTCCTCGCCGCCCACCACGCATACCTGGAGCGGATCGACTGGTCTCCACGGTAGGCGCACTGGGCAAGCACCTGGCGCTCGTGGGCTTCATGGGTGCTGGGAAGTCGACGATCGGCCAGGAGGTCGCCGGTCTCAGCGACCGACCGTTCGTCGACCTCGACCGGGAGATCGAACGACGACATGGTCCGATCTCGGAGCTCTTCGGACGCGGCGAGGCCGAATTCCGTCGCGTGGAGGAGAAGCTCGCCGTGGAGGTTCTCGCCCTGTCGACGCCGGCGGTGATCGCGCTCGGAGGTGGGGCGGTGCTCTCGCAGCGGACACGCGACCTTCTTCGCGAGCGCGCGTTCACCATGTGGGTGTCGGTGACCCGCGCAGAGGCATGGGAGCGGGTGCGAGGCGGCGACCGGCCGCTCGCCCGTGACGAGGAGGACTTCAAGCGCCTGTTCGCCGAGCGTCAGCCGCTCTACGACGAAACGGCCGA
>CATPAS010000344.1 GCA_955652075.1 uncultured Gaiellaceae bacterium
ACCAGGGCCTCTCCGTCGTGCTCATCTCGCACAACCTGCAAGACATCTTCGAGGTGGCGACGCGCATCACCGTGCTGCGCCTCGGCCGCGACGTGGGTGTCTACGAGCGGGAGAAGACCACCCAGCAGGAGGTCGTGCAGGCAATCACCGCAGGGATTCCCACCAAGGTCGCAGACATCTCGGCGACAACACCGGAGCTGGCGTCGTGAGCACGGAAGTCGACGTCGCCGCACCGGGCATCGGTCTCCCCGAAGGAGACGAGGCCGAGGTGCGGGCAGAGCTCTGGCGCCGGGCGTACGACAACGTGAGGGCGGGGAACCTCGGCATCCTCCCCATCGCCATCGGTCTGGTGCTGATCGTCGTCTTCTTCAGCTTCAAGGCGACGAACTTCTTCACCGCCGACAACTTCAACAACATCATCGTCCAGATGGCCGGCCTGACCATGCTCGCCTTCGGCGTGGTCTTCGTCCTCCTGCTTGGCGAGATCGACCTTTCGATCGGATATCTGAGCGGGATCGCGGCCCTGGCTGTCGCCGAGTTTCAGCTTCCGGGTAGCGGCCACGCGTACCCTGGGCTCGTCGCGATCGCGCTCGCGGTGGGTCTGTGCACCCTCATCGGCGGCGTCCAGGGCTCGATCGTGGCCAAGGTCGGCGTCCCGTCGTTCGTCGTCACGCTCGCGGGTCTTCTGATCTGGCAAGGAGTGATCCTGCAGGTGCTCGAGATCAAGGGCGTGATCGTGATCCAGGACGCGTGGATCAACAACACAGCCAACTACTACTTCACGTCCACTCGGGGGTGGATCATCGCGGCGGTCGTCACCGGTATCTACGCCCTCGGCACGCTCGGCAGCGTCGTGGGCAAGCGCCGCGCCGGCGTGGCGATCCGAAGCCCGCTGCTCATTCTGGCCAAGGTCGTCGGCGTCGCGGTCGCGACCTTCGGGACCGTGGCCGTCTCCAACCACGCCAAGGTGCCGAACGGGCTACCCCTGGCCGGCGTTCTCGTCGTCATCTTCCTCATCGGCCTGACCTTCCTGGCCAAGCGAACCCCGTTCGGCCGCCACGTCTACGCCGTCGGGGGCAATGCCGAAGCGGCACGCCGCGCGGGAATCAACGTCGCCCGCATCCGCATCATCGTTTTCATGATCTCCGGCGCCATGGCCGGGGTGGGAGGCGTGATCCTGGCCGCGCGGCTGAACTCCGTCGACCTCAACGTCGGCGGCGGCACACTGCTGCTCGACGCGATCTCCGCGGCGGTCATCGGCGGCACGAGCCTGTTCGGTGGTCGCGGCGAGGTGCGCAGCGCGCTCCTCGGCGCGCTCGTGATCGCAACGGTCTCGAACGGGCTCAACACGGCGGGCTACAAGACGGGGACGATTTACATCGTCACCGGCACCATCCTCCTGCTCGCTGTGACGCTGGACACGATCGCGCGCAGGCTTCAGGCGCGCTCGGGCCGCTAGCCGCCTCCTACCGCACCGTGCCGGCGAAGTAGCGCTCGGCGAGCGCGTACGCCGCCTTGCCGACCCTCGATCCGATCCGGCGGCCGGCAAAGTCGTCCGCGGCGATGTGGATGCCGCCGTAAAGACGGGAGACGCCCGCCTGGTCGGCGGCGTCGTAGTACGTCGCCCACTGGAGCGTCAGCGGCTTGCTCGGCCCGTGCTCGAACTTGAGGTAGCCCGGGGAGAAGGTCTGCGTGAACTCTCCTCCGGGGAAGTAGGGGCTGCCGGTGTAGGCCGCGAGCACCTCGGCTGCCGCACGGCTGAACGTGCTGTGTCCCGACACGAAGCCCGGGAAGGCGGGGGTGACGAAGGTCGCCTTTTGGTACGGCACCCACCGCTCGCCGAGAATCCAGCCGACGCCACTCACCTGGCTCGGGTCTTTCGGATTTCCGCGCCAGCCCCGGATAGCGATCTCGCCGACGTGATCGGCAAGGGCCGCGTGGCGCTGTCCCGGCGCGCTCGATTCCTTCGTGATGAGCTCGATTAGGCCCGGAATCAATGGCAGGCCCTCCGGATCGTATGAGGGGAGCTTGGGATCGCTCGACTGGCCGTGTTGGGCCATGTAGCGGATCATCGAGATAGGGCGAACCGACTGGTATTTGCGCTTCAACCCCCACGCGGCGATCGCGGCGTCGTGCACGGCGCCGTTGAGGGCGAAGTACATCTGCACGTCCCAGCGCAGGCGGTTCGCTGCTCCCGGACCGATCCGGGACGCCATCAGCGGCGAGTCCGAGACGATGTTGGCGATCACGTTCCAGTGGCCGGGCGGGGTCTCCGAGTTGGGGCCGTCGGCCCAGAACTCGGCGAGCACGCGGGCGTAGTCGGCCTTGAGAACGCGCTCGGGCTCGTACTGCTTACCCGTCACGGGATTCACCGAGTACCCGTGGCCGTCGTTCGTCCCGAGCGGGTTGTTCCCGAACCCGTCGAGCCCGATGTCGATCATCTGCCCGTCGGCGGGGTCGAGCGCGGCGCTCTAGCGAATGACGTCCACGGCGGCTTCCTTGTAGGCCGCATCCTTGGGCGTGCCGATCGGCGGCGGCCCGGGGTCGATCGGGACGCCGCTCTTCGACGCCGGCAGCGCGAACCCCCGCACGTGGCCCCACTGCGCGCCGATGAAGGTCTGCACCTTGCCGGGGACGGCGAGCCCGTTCTGGGCCACGGTCTGGTCGAGCGCGAGCGGCTGCCAGAAGGTGGGGTCGTGCATAGCCGTCCCCGGCTGCTTCACGACCAGCGGCGGGTTCACAGGGACGTAGCTCTCGTCGGCATAGTGGAGTCGTTCGAGCGAGCCGTCGCGCCTTCCAGACCGGATCACCGCGGCCGCGATGCGATTGCCGAGTGCGGCCGGTGAGTCACCCTTCGTGCTCGTGAAGTCCAGCCGGTAGCAGAGCGAGCGCAGGGTCCGGGTGACCTCGTCGAACGTCACCCGCACATTGGCGCCGTACGCGTAGCGCCAGAGCAGGACGCGGTATGCCGCGTAACTGATCGCGGTCTCCCGGGCCGCCTCGGCGTCGGAAGCCTTGTCCTTCTCGGTCACGAAGTAGCCGTCGGCCTTGGGGTCGTAGGCCGCCCAGGCATCCCACATCGCCGCCGAGACGTCGAAGAGGTTCCGCGCGTGCGTGGTCGGCGCCGGGAGGTCCCGCCTGATGGCGTCGAGCATGGCTTCGTCCCACACGCGGGCGACCGAGTGCCCCTTCAGGTCGGCCCGTGTACACCCGTCGATCAGGTACGGCGCAGTCTCGGAGAGGCGCTGACTCCGACCGGGCCGTGCGAGTGCGGTCGATCGTGCAGCGGTGGCGCTCCGCGCTTGGCGGATGAAGACGATGCGGTCGGCCGTAACGTTGTTGCGCTCGACGATGTGACCGTCCGGGAAGCGAACGATGAGCTGACTCACGCTCGTCGCCGCGCCGAGTCCGAAATGCACTCGAGGGTCCTGCGAGGACAGATAGCTCGAGCCTGCCTGCACCTCGCGTACGAGCCGACGACCGTCCGGGAGGACCGCAGTCACGACCGCTCCGGGCGAGAACCTGGCGAGCCGCACCGCGAGCCAGTGGCCGACGGCTCCCGTCGGGCGCAAGAGCTCCAGTTTCCCGCCGATCGTATTGATGGCGATGTCCATGCGGCCGTCGTTGTTGAAGTCGGCCGTCGTGAGTCCGCGGCCGACGACGCGCGGAAGGTCGTTCCCCCCGACGAGTGCGGTCCCGTCCGTGAATTGGGGTGCAGACCCCGGGGGTGCGCCCATGTTTTCGAGCACTTGGATCGGTTGCGCGTCCCGCGCGAGGTTGGTCACCGGGATCCCGCCGTTGGTGAGCACGAGGTCGAGATTTCCGTCCAGGTCGAGGTCGACCCAGGAAGCGCCCCAGCCGGTGAACGACTTGCCAAACGCCGGCGCGAACGCCGCGCGGACGTCGTTGAACGACGATCCGGACGCGATCGGCTGCTGCCCGGTGTAGACCGCATGGCCCTGGCCGCGCGAGTTCGAGATGAAGAGATCGGTGCGCCCGTCACCGTTGAAGTCCGCAGCCGCGACACCCATCCCCGCACTCACGTTGGCCACGCCCGCGATCGCTGCGCGCTCCTCGAAGCGGAAGCCGAGCCCCGCCGGATCGGCCTTCCTGCCGCCGGGCCAGGCGATGTTCTGGTACAGCCGGTTCGGATCACCGTCGTTGGCGACGAAGAGATCGGGCCGCCCATCGCCGTCGAAATCGGAGAAGACTGCACCGAGGCTGTGATCGAACCGCGCGGCCTCGAGGCCTGCCTGCACGGCGTCTCCGGTTTCCTGCACATAGGCGTTGGCCACGGCCAGGGCATCGGACGGAGATGCGCCGAACCCGGTGATGACCACGTTGGTCGGAGTGTTCCGCCTCACCCCGGCC
>CATPAS010000345.1 GCA_955652075.1 uncultured Gaiellaceae bacterium
CCTCGAATCCGCGTAGGTGGTGCCGCAGTCGCCTGCGGGGTTCCGCGCGAGGGCCTCCCCGCCTCCTAAACGCGCGACGGGCTCATTGAGTTCCCAACAGTCGCAGACACGACACATTGGCGCGTTGGGATCAGCGTCGAGTAAGCAGGGAGCTAGGTGTCGGTAATCACGACGGGTGTGCCGAGCTTGACATGATGGAAGAGCCACTCCGCATCGGGGATGTGCATGCGGATGCAGCCGTGTGACGCCGAGTAGCCGATCGAGGCATCGTCGGGTGTGCCGTGGATGCCGACGCCCGGCGCGGAGAGCCCCATCCACCGCGTGCCGAGCGGGTTGCCAGGCCCCGGCGGGATCGGCTTCTCGCCCTTGGCCCACGCCGAGTTCGGCGGCAGCCACCATGGGTTCAGCTGCATGTCGACGACCTTGAATGTGCCGGTCGGCGTCGGGTAGACGGCCCGACCGGTCGCGACGCCGAACTTCCGCAGCACCTGCCCGCCTCGGTAATAGCGCAGTTCGTTGACCCCGCGCCGAATGACGATCACCGCGCCGAAGTTGACGACCGTGCGCGCGGGCTCGAGGGCCTTCACAGCGACACGGATGCGCCGGAGCTGCGGCGACTGCAGCGCGCGGACGATGCGACGGACCGTGAGCTCGCGCAGCACCTTGACGCCCGGCTTCTCCTTCGTGAACTGCGGACGCAGGCCCTTAAGGCCCTTCAGCTTCGCGTCCTGGGCCGCTCTCGAGACGCGCTTGTCGAGGGCGTCCACGAAGCTGGTCACCTCCTGCACGTTCACCTGCGGCACCAGGGGAACCGCAGCGCCGGTCTGGGCACCCAGCGCCTGCAGAACACCGTCCGCGATCGTCACCCGCGCGCCGAAGCGGGTCGGCTGGAGCTGCCAGCGCCGGCCGCCGTAGACGAGCCGGACCGGCTTTGCAAAGGCCGGGCGGAGAGCGGCCTGAGCCTGCTCGTTGGACATCCCCCCGACCGGAACGCCCGCGAGCGTCACGCCCGGCTGGATCAGCACCGGAGGCGCCGCATCCCCGCGCAGAGCCGGCGCGAGTGCCGCGACAACGAGAACCGTTAGGGCCAGACGGCGAAGCACGTGGACGAAATCGTACTTACGGTCAGGACACTTACCAAGGTCGCGGCAAAGGAGGGGCGAACCGCCGCAGCGTCGCCCCTCCAATCACGGAAGCTTAGGCGATACTTCTCCCCGAGCAAAGACCAGGGAGGAGCCGGAATGGACGTTCAGGAGCTAGAGAAAGTCGCCGAAGCGATCGTCGCCGACGGGAAGGGCATCCTCGCCGCGGACGAGAGCGACGGGACGATCAAGAAGCGGTTCGACTCGATCGGTGTCGAGTCCAGCGAGGAGACGCGCAGGGCCTATCGGGAGCTCCTCTTCACGACGGAGGGAGCCGAGGAGTTCATCGGCGGCGTGATCCTCTTCGACGAGACCATTCGCCAGAAGGCGTCCGACGGCACGCCGTTTCCCAGGTTGCTCGAGTCCAAGGGAATCGTCCCCGGGATCAAGGTCGACAAGGGCGCCAAACCGCTCGCGCTGGCGGAAGGCGAGACGCTCACCGAAGGGCTGGACGGGCTGCGCGAACGGCTCACGGAATATCGCGAGCTCGGCGCGCGCTTCGCGAAGTGGCGCGCGGTGATCACGATCGGCGAGGAGATCCCCAGCGAGTACTGCATCTGGACGAACGCGCACGCGCTCGCCCGATATGCCGCGCTCTGCCAGGAAGGCGGCCTCGTGCCGATTGTTGAGCCGGAGGTGCTCATGGACGGCGACCACACGATCGAGCGGAGCTTCCACGTGACGTCGCAGACACTGCACGCGGTATTCACCGAACTGCGCGACCAGCGGGTGCACCCCGAAGGGATCCTGCTCAAGCCGAACATGGTGCTCCCCGGGTACGAAAGCGCCGAGCAGGTGTCCGACGAGGAGATCGCGCAGCAGACGATTCGCTGCTTCCGCCGGCACGTGCCCGCGGCGGTCCCGGGAATCGTGTTCCTCTCGGGCGGACAGTCGGAGGAGGAAGCGACACGACGGCTGAACGCGATCAACGCCCTTGGCCCGCACCCTTGGAAGGTGTCGTTCTCGTACGGACGCGCGCTGCAGGCCGCGGCCCTCAAGGCCTGGGGAGGCCACGAGGAGAACATCGAAGCAGCCCAACGTGCGTACTATCACCGCGCGAAGATGAACAGCGCCGCGCAGACCGGCACGTACGCGCCGGAGCTGGAGAAGGAAGCAGTACCAGTCTAGGTTCGACCCGAATCGCCTAGATCAAAACCGTAGACGTGCGCCCGGGCAGAGCCCGGACGCACTCTCGGGCGGCATCGCAAGCGACGCCTTGGACCGCGCGAAGCTGAACAGCGCAGACCGGAACGTATGCGCCGGACCTCGAAAAGAGGAGGCCTTTCCGCCTTAGTGGTACTCGAGGCCCGTCAGGGCCTGGAGCTTGTCCAGCGCATGCGTGGCCTCGATTCGGCGGGAGGTGCCAGACCGTGACCGCATCACGATCGAGTCCGTGATCGCGCCGTTCGGGAGGTAGCGCACGCCGCGTAGCAGC
>CATPAS010000346.1 GCA_955652075.1 uncultured Gaiellaceae bacterium
ACACACGGCAGTGAACCGCACATGGGCTTCGGCGGCGTCAAACAGTCCTGAACCGGCTGGCGCGAAGCCGGCGTCGAAGCGCTCGACGTCTACACGGAGTGGAAGTACGTGAACCTGATCGCCGATCCGGCCAGGACCTGAATAGCCTTCCACGGGACCTTGTGGACAACTCGTCACATTTTCGTCACGGTGTCCGACACCAGGCCGTGGGTTGTGGAGCCGTGACGACTTCGGCCACCGTCGGCGTCCTGGGACCCGGGGCCGTTGGCACCGCGCTAGCCGTTCCGCTTGCCGAGGCGGGCGTGGACGTCGTCTGCATCGCCCGTCCGGCCACGGCTGCTGCAATCACGTCCCAGGGACTGTCCCTGAGACATGGCCCCGAGGTCAGGACCGTGCGGCCGCGGGCGGTCCAGGAGCTCGACGAGCACGTCGATCTACTGCTGGTCACCGTCAAGGCGACCGGGCTCGACGACGCACTCGGGCACGTCAAGTCGGGTGCTGCCGCCGTGCTGCCGTTGCTCAACGGGCTCGAGCACGTCGACACGATCAGACGGCGCCTCGCCGGACGGGTGCTCGCCGGGAGCATCGGGAAGCTCGAGGCGTACCGAACCGGCCCGACGGAAGTGGTGCAGACGACCGCTGCTCCGCTGATCACCGTCTTTCCCGAGGACGGGGCGGGCGATCTGCTCCGCGCCGCGGGGTTCGACGTCCGCGCCGGCGCGGGCGAGCAGGCGGTCCTGTGGGAGAAAACCGTGCGGCTGGCTCCCCTGGCCGCGGCGACCGCGATCACGCAGCGGACTCTGGGCGAGCTGCGCAGCGATGCCGACTGGCGCTCCACCCTGGAAACAGCGGTTGCCGAGGCCTGTGCGGTCGCAGCCATGGACGGGGTCACCCTGAACGAGGCGGCTTCGTGGGAGATCCTTGACGCGATGCCCGCCAGCGTGACCACCTCGACGGCTCGGGACGCAGCTGCGGGACGCCCGACCGAGCTCGACGCGATCCTCGGCGCCGTGGTCCGTGCGGCGAGGCGGCTCGGGGTCGCCACACCGACACTCGACCGGCTGCTGGCCGAAGCGGAGGACGCGTGCCGAGCGCGATCGCACTGATCCCTGCACGCTCCGGCTCGGAGCGGGTAAAGGACAAGAACGTCCGCCCGCTCGCCGGACACCCGCTGCTCGCCTACGCGATCGCAACCGCGCGACAGGCCGGCATCTTCGACCGAGTCGTCTGCTCTACCGACAGCGGCAAGATCGCAGAGGTCGCGCAGCGTTACGGCGCGGACATCCCGTTCCTGCGTCCGTCCGAGCTCGCAACGTCCACCTCGCCGGACATCGAATGGCTCAAGTACACGCTCGAACAGCTCGGGGGGCACTACGACCTCTTTGCAATCGTCCGCACGACCAATCCCTTCCGGGGTCCGGACGTGCTGCGCCGAGGTCTCCAGCAACTGCTGGCGACGCCCGAGGCAGACTCGATCCGCGCGGTCGAGCTCGTGAAGCAGCACCCGGGAAAGATGTGGGTCCTCGACGGGAAGGTCATGAGGCCGCTGCTCGAGCAATCCCATCTGGACGTCGCGTGGCATGCCGGTCAGTACCAGGCCCTGCCCGAGATCTACGTACAGAACAGCGCGCTCGAGATCGCGTGGACGCGTGTCGTCTCGCAGACCGGAACACGCGAGGGGCGCATGGTGGCGCCGTTCTTCACCAAAGGTCAGGAAGGATTCAACGTCGACGACGAGGAGGACTGGGCCCGTGCCCGCGCGCTCGTGGACTCGGGGGAGGTCACGTTGCCCGAAGTCGAGCGGCCGTCGCGTCCGTATCCTGCCGCGGAATGAAGGTCGCGCAGCTCGAGACGCTCTTCTGCGACGCCGGCTGGCGTCCGTGGATCTTCCTGAAGGCGACAACGGACGACGGCGCGCTCGGCTGGGCTGAGATCACCGACTCGCACGGATCGCCGCGCGGGCTGGCAGGGATCGTCGAGGATCTCGCGCCGCATGTGGTCGGCCGCGATCCACGCGCGGTCGAGCGAATCGTCTGGGATCTCTTCCGCGCAACGCGGCAGAGCCCCGGCTCGGTGATCCAGAAGGCGATCGGCGGGATCGAGAACGCGCTGCTCGACCTCAAGGGCAAGGCGCTCGGAGTTCCGGTCTACGAGCTCTTCGGCGGTCCGACGCGCGACGACGTCGACGTCTACTGGTCGCACTGCGGGACGACCCGCGCCCGCGCCTGGGAGGTGACGAACACCGAGAAGCTCGCGTCGTACGAGGACGTTGCCAAACTGGGCGCCGAAGTCGTCGAGCGCGGCTTTCCGGCGTTCAAGACGAACATCGTCGTCCCCGGCGACGAGCCGCAGGTGCTCATGCCCGGGTTCCACGGCGACGGGCTGGACCGCAACCCGTCACCGGAGCTCGAGGAAGCGCTGGTGCTGTTGCTCGACGCGTTCGCCGAGGGGACGCAGGGACAGGCCGAGCCGATCGTCGACCTGAACTTCAACCTCACCGCCGAAGGCGTGCTGCGCATCGCGCGCACGCTCGAGGATCACGACCTGATGTGGCTCGAGGTGGACGCCTTCGACCCGGTCTCGCTCGCCGCAGTTCGCAACGGCTCCGCGATCCCGATCTGCTCGGGCGAGAACCTGTACACGAACCGCGGCTTCCGTCCATTCTTCGAGGCGGGCGCGATGGACGTCGCTTCGGTCGACGTGATCTGGAACGGGTTCCACCAGGCGAAGAAGATCGCCGACCTCGCGGAGACCTTCGAGGTGAACTGCGCGCCGCACAACTACTACAGCCATCTCGCGACGTTCATCTCCGCCCAGTGGTGCGCCGCGAACCCGAACGTGCGCATCCTCGAGCTCGACGACGACGCCCTCCCGAGGCGCGAGGAGCTGCCGACGGCGGTGCCGCAGATCGCGGGCGGCAAGCTGACGGTCCCGGCGGGGCCGGGGTGGGGCGCCGACGTGAACGAGGACGTCTTGCGGGAGCATCCGTGGCAGACCTGACGCTCATCCCCCGCGAAGAGTTCGACCGCGCTCGGAGCGCCGACGATCTCGGCCTGCTCGCCGACATGTGCCGGGCCAACGCGCTCGTCGCCGTCAAGCGTGCCGGCTCGGGTCATCTCGGCTCGAGCTTCAGCGCCCTCGACATCGTCGTCCACCTGCTCTGGCGCGAGCTGAACGTCGCCGAGCTCGGCTGGGACCATCCGGACCGCGACGTGTTCTTCTCGTCCAAGGGCCACGACGTGCCGGGCCTCTATGCCGCGCTGCACGCACTCGGGGTCATCCCCACCGACCGGCTGCTGCGCCTGCGGCGGCTGGGCGGTCTCGACGGTCATCCGGACCTCGGCATTCCCGGGATCGAGGCCAACTCGGGCTCCCTCGGCATGGGCCTCTCGAAGGGCCGGGGCATGGCCTGGGGTAAGCGCTACCTCGGGCGCGGCGGCCGCGTGATCGTGATGACGGGCGACGGCGAGCTCCAGGAAGGGCAGAACTGGGAGGCGTTCGCCTCGAGCGTTCACCAGCGTGTCGGCAATCTCTGGGCGATCGTCGACCGGAACGAGCTCCAGTCGGACCGACCGACCGAGGAAATCCTGGCGCTCGGTGACCTCGAGGCGAAGTTGCGGGCATTCGGCTGGCACGTCGAGGAGTGCGACGGTCACGATCACGCCGCGCTCGCAGCAGCGTTTGCTGCGATGCGCGCAGCGCCGCAGGACGTTCCGAAGATCCTCGTGGCGCACACCATCAAGGGCCGCGGCGTCTCCTTCATGGAG
>CATPAS010000347.1 GCA_955652075.1 uncultured Gaiellaceae bacterium
GCGGAACCGATGACCTCGATGCGCTCGTCGATTCCAAGCGTGAGCATCAAGGCTTCGGCAAACAGCGCGTGGTCGTCCACCACGAGCACACGCACTACTTCACCGCGTGCTGCTCCGTTGCCGTGTATGTGTCGCATTGGCAGAGGAGAACGCGATCTCCACGCAAACTTGCGTCGCTACGGACGGAATCACTCGTTCGAGGGAACCCGAGCGTAGATGACCGCTTTTGCATCCACGGCGACACGCCGAAAGGAGCGATCGCGTTCCAGCCGCTGCTGTGGCGGGCTGCCGCGCGTGACGACGACCGTCGTGACTCCGCGCAGCAACGCGTCTCCTGCAGGGCTGGCGGCGAGCCAGTCCAGGTAGAGGCGCTGGTCGCGGCGCGAGAAGGCGTCGAGCGGATTCGCGATCAAGACCCGCCGCCCGTCCAGCGCGAATTGTTCGGCGTCGATGCCGTCGGCGAGGATCGGCTTGCCGGCCGCTATCCGCACGGCCTCACTGCGAACGCGTTTGCCGGCGCCGTCCTGGTGAGGCCGCTGCAGCACCCCGATGACGAGGAACACCGCGGGAATCCAGGCGCACAGCACGAGCGTTCGTCGCGAGACGGTGAGATCGTGGCTGAACCGCTTCCCGAGGCCGTGCGCGGCGGGAGCCGCGACGAGGAAGACGAGCCAGACGGCGTTCCGGCCTGCGTGCAAAGTCATTGCGACCAACGCCGCAATGCAAACGAGCTCCCAGACCCTCAGACCCGAGCGGAGCGCGAACACGAGCAACGGGATCGCCACCAGGATGAAGAGAACGTCGAACGGCTTGTGGACGGACAGCGGAGCCCACAGTCCCTCGCCGCGCTGTGCCGCTTCGCTCCGGAGTACCCCGAGGTAGTAGTTGCCCGACGCGGCGAGTGCGGGCGTGACGAAGAGCGCAGCGCACGAGGCTGCCAGGACACACGCCGCCACGACCGGCTCGCGGCGCGCCCGTTCGAGAACGAGATACGCGGCGGCGATCGCCAGCCCGACGAGCACCGCGCCGTGGAGGTTGGACCAGAGCGCAATGAGCGGTACGAGGAGCCAGACGCGCCGGCTTGGTCTGCGGGCCTCAGCGCGGAGAAGCAGGAGCGCGGCGCAGAACAGCACGAGCGAGAAGAGTTGCGCGCGCACGATGATGAAAGACGGCACGGCGGCGAAGAACACCAGCAAGAGCACCATTGCGCTCGCCGCATCGGGCGCGCCGAGGGCACGCATGCCGAGAGCGAGCAGCGTCAGTGCGGCGGTCGCGGCCACCAGCTGCGCCAGGAGCAAGCCTCGATCCCCGCCTACCGCCTGCAGCGCGTGAAAGACGAGCTCGCCGAGGACCGGGACGTTGACCCAGTCCACTGACGGCGCTGCGGCATAGGGAACGCCCGTCGGGATCGAGCCCTGCGCGAGGATCGTTCGGCCCAGCGCAGCGAGCCATCTGGCATCGGCTCCGACGCTCCCGAGGACCGCGCAGCCGCCCGCGCCTAGGGCGACGGCAAGCCAGGTAAGCCTGGAGCTCTGCGGCCTGGGCTCCACGGGTAAGCCATCGGCGTCGAAACCCGGCCGCTGTAGGGCTTTCGGCTAGGAAAACCCCTCGAAGAGTGCGGCCTGGCCCTGCCCGACGCCGACGCAGAGTGTCGCGAGCCCGTAGCGGCCGCGGCGCCGGCGCAGCTCGTGCAGCAGCGACACGACGAGCCGCGCGCCGCTCATCCCGAGCGGATGGCCCATGGCGATGGCGCCTCCGTTCACGTTCACCTTCTCCTCGTCGAGGCCGAGCTCCCTGATGACGACCAGGCTCTGCGACGCGAACGCTTCGTTCAGCTCCACGAGGTCGAGCTCGTCCACCGACACGCCCGCGCGCGCGAGCAGCTTGCGCACTGCAGGCACCGGCCCGATGCCCATCACGCGCGGATCGACGCCGGCGACCGCGCTGGCGACGAAGCGGCCGAGCGGCTCGATCCCGAGCTCTTGCGCCTTTTCCTCGCTCGCGATCACGAGTGCGGCGGCGCCGTCGTTGATGCCGCTCGCATTGCCGGCGGTGACCGTTCCACCCTCGCGGAACGCGGGTTTCAGGGCCGCGAGCTTCTCGGCGCTCGTGTCGGGACGTGGATGCTCGTCGCGCTCGAGCCCGTTCACCGGAACGAGCTCGTCGTCGAACCGGCCGGCCTCAGCCGCGGCCGCCCAGCGCTGCTGCGAGCGCAAGCCGAAAGCGTCCTGTTCCTCCCTCGAGACCTGCCAGCGCTCGGCGACGTTCTCGCCGGTCTCGCCCATCGACTCGAGCGGGAACTTCTCCGCGAGTCGCGGATTGGGAAATCGCCAGCCGAGCTGCGTGTCGTACGTGGTCCCATCGCCGTACTCCGGCTTCGCCGTGACGAGCGGAGCGCGACTCATCGACTCGACGCCGCCCGCGACGAACAGCTCGCCGTCTCCCGCTGCGATCGCATGACAGGCGGAGACAACCGCGGACAGCCCCGACGCGCAGAGGCGGTTGACTGTGATGCCTGCAACCGTCTCCGGCAGACCTGCGAGCAGAACAGCCATGCGCGCAACGTTCCGGTTGTCTTCGCCGGCCTGATTCGCAGCACCGAAGTAGACGTCCTCGATCTGTTCGGAGGGCACACCCGCGCGGGCGACCGCTTCCGCGATCACGGTCGCTGCGAGGTCGTCCGGCCGCAAGCTCGAGAGCGCGCCGTCCTTGCGCCCGATCGGCGTGCGGACGCCCGAGAGAATGACCGCGCGGCTCACGTTCCGACGAATTCGATCCGAACCGGCTGCTGGTAGACGCCTGACGCTTCGGCACGCCGCAACAGCTCGGCGACGGCCTGGCGCCCTTCGTCGCCGTAGTCGCACGTGAGGTCGTTCACGTACATCTCGATGAATCGGTCCGCCGTCTTCGGTGCGAGGTTGCGGGCGAAGCCGAGCGCGTACTGCGTCGCCTCTTCGCGGTTCGCGAGGCCGGTCTCGATCGATTCGCGCAGCACGGTGGAGAGCTCGTCGAGCCTGGGCACGTCTCGGCGCGCAACGTTCACGCCGAGCGGCAGCGGGAGACCAGTCTCGAGCAGCCACCACTCGCCGAGGTCGAGCACCTTCACGAGCCCCTCGTCCGCATAGGTCAACTGTCCTTCGTGGATGAGGAGGCCCGCGTCGGCGTGGCCTGACTTGACCTCGTCGAGAATCCTGTCGAAGGCGAGCGCGCGGTGCGCGAACGGTCTGCCGAGCACCATGCCGAGCACGAGGAACGCAGTGGTGAGGCGCCCGGGGACGGCGATCTCGACCCCGTGCAACTCCTCCGGCGAGAGTGCCTCGCGTGCGACGACGATCGGCCCGTAGCCCGAGCCGATCGACGCGCCGTGCGGCAGTAGCGCATACAGATCTTGTACGAGCGGATACGTCGCAAGCGAGAGCGCCGTCACCTCGAGTTTGCCCTCGAGGGCCCACTCGTTCAGCACCTGGATGTCCTCAGCCACGAACTCGAACTCGAATCCGCGGGGGTCCACCCGGCCGGAAACCAGGGCCCAGGCCATGAACGCATCATCTGGATCTGCCGAATGCCCGACGCGGACTAGCACGAGGACCAGCCTAGTGCCGCCTGCGGTGGCGCTGTCGCGATTCTGGGTCGCGAGCACCAAGCCAGAGTCCGCACGCGCTCGCAGCCAAGGCTGGAGCGCCTTGGTACGAGCGGGGGTGGGCTCTGGCGCCGCGTGATCGCGGGCCAGAACGCGACAAGGGGTGCCGGAGGCGGCACACTGTCAACCAGTGGCTAAGCCGGCGCTGACGGACGCGATTCAGGACTACCTGCGCGAGATCTACAAGCTCGGCACGGACGGCGGCCGCGTGTCCGTGACGGCACTGGCGAAACGGCAAGGCGTCTCGCCGGCGTCGGCCAGCGCAATGGTCAAGAAGCTCGCGGCGCTCGAGCTTGCAGTCCACCAGCCGTACCGGGGAATCACGCTCACGGACGCCGGCGAGAAGGTGGCGCTCGAGGTCATCCGGCACCATCGGCTGCTCGAGCTCTACCTCGCTGAGACGCTGGGTGTCGATGTGGACGAGGTCCACGGCGAAGCGGAACGGCTCGAGCACGCGTTGTCGGAAGAGCTAGAGGAACGCATCGACAAGGCGCTCGGATTCCCGACGCACGATCCGCACGGTGACCCGATCCCGGACGCGAATCTCGAGTGGCCTAGCGGCGACCGAAAAACCAGCGTTCCAAAGGCTTCAGCAGCTCGCCGCGGGTGAACGGCTTCAGGTGCTCGGGGCGGCCGTCGCTCTCCGAGACCGTGAGGTCGTCCTCGAGCGCCCCGTTCGCGGCGTCCAGCGCGTCGTCAAGCTCATAGCCGTCGAACAGGTAGTCGTCGCGCCGCGGCTCGTCGCTGGCGCGGTTCTCCGGATTGACGGCCCTCCCGACCGCCCAGATCGCGCCCTGCTTGCGCTCGATCCAGATGACTATTGTCTCTGTGGCGCCCGCGTCGTCGACCCCGTGCACGACCCTCTCGGCGAAGCGACCTGCCGTCGATTTCCGCCTCACGGCACCAAGGATACAATCGTCCGATGCAGCGACTCGCAAGCCTGCTGCGCTCGCCGTTCTCCTTTCTCTTTGCCCGTTCGAGCACGGAGGAGCGTGTGGCCGCGTACGTCATCCGCGAGCACGGCCGCGGGCGCGGGCTCAGCGAGATCCTGGAGGACCGGTACGTGCAAAACCGCCTCAGCCCGCACCAGCGGCTGCGGCTACTCGATCGCCCCGAGCTGATCCAGGCACTCGGAGACGAGACGGTCGACGACACCAGGCGCGACCTCGAATCAGCACGCGCCGGCTAGTCACGGACTAGAGCTCTCTCCCGACCTTCCGTTCCCGGGCAAGCCCCACGACTGCAGTGGCTACGGCGACGTCCCACGACGCGATCCCGTTTGACTTGAAGACGGCGATGTCGTCGGGAGATTGACGGCCCGGTAGCTCTCCGGAAACGACCTCGTGCAGCTCGTGCACCTCGAGCCAGTCGAGCACGCCCTGCTGAATCGGCTCGATCAGGTCGGCGGACTCGAGCCGCGCCTGCTCCTTCCAGTCGCAGCAGACGAATGTCGCGCGCTCGAGGACGACGTTGTCGAGCTCACGGGACGAGGCCTTGTTCGCACCGGCGGCGCAGACC
>CATPAS010000348.1 GCA_955652075.1 uncultured Gaiellaceae bacterium
GAAGGGCTTCTATGTGCGGCGGGCGGCGGCATCGGCGTCGCGCTCAAGGCGGACGACGGCAACGGACGCGGGCTCGGCCCGGCCGCGGCCGCCTTCATGCGGCAACTCGACCTCGACCTCGGCGACCTGGCCGTTGTCCCGCTCAAGAACAGTCGCGGGGAGTTAGTAGGAGAGATCACGATCTGACAAAACTCGCTATTTGCTTTCGCCGCAACCTCTGTAATATCCGGGCGGGAGAGTGAGCCGGGGGGAGCGGGTAACCGGCTCTTTTGCGTTCGTAGATCGAAACCCCGTCCACCGACGCGAGAAAACAGCCGGGAGGTAGGCCGCCGTTGCTCACCGTCGAAATCTCCCTTCCTGAGGTCGAGGAGCTACAGAAACTCGTCCAGGAAGGCCTCGAGAAGGGCGTTCTCAACTACGACGAGATCGCAGCCGGGCTCGAAGAGGTCGAGCTTACGAAGGAGCAGATCGAAGACTTCTACACCTACCTGGTCGACCACGGGGTGGAGCTGCTGGAGGGCGAGACGCACAAGCATCCGCCGCACGAGCTCCCCACACCTGAAGAAGAGAAGGGCCCGAAGCTCGACTTGAGCGTCGAGCCGTCGCTCGACTCCCTGCGCCTTTACCTGCGAGAGATCGGCAAGGTCTCGCTCCTCACAGCAGACCAGGAGGTCTACCTGGCGAAGCGCATCGAGCGCGGTGACATGTCGGCGAAGACGCAGATGATCGAGGCGAACCTCCGGCTCGTCGTCTCGATCGCGAAGTCGTACCTCGGTCGGGGCCTGAGCTTCCTCGACCTGATCCAGGAAGGCTCCCTCGGCTTGATCCGCGCGGTCGAGAAGTTCGACTACCGCAAGGGCTACAAGTTCTCGACCTACGCCACCTGGTGGATCCGGCAGGCGGTGACACGCGCGATCGCAGACAAGGCGCGCACGATTCGCATCCCGGTGCACATGGTCGAGAAGCTGAACAAGGTCGTGCACATCGAAAGGCAGCTCGTGCAGCGCCTGGGGCGCGAACCGCGGCCGGACGAGATCGCCGAGGAGCTCGAGATGACCACGGACGAGGTGCGTGAGATCCTCCGTATGTCGCAGCTGCCCATTTCGCTCGAGAAGCCGATCGGCGAGGAAGAGGACTCGGAGCTCGGCGACTTCGTCCAGGACGAGTCGGCCGAGTCGCCGTTCGACACAGCGACGTTGTCGCTACGCCGCGAGGACGTCGAGCATGCGTTGTCCGCGCTGCCCGAGCGCGAACGCCAGGTGATCGAGCTTCGCTTCGGCCTGTCCGGGGCGCAGCCCTGCACTCTCGAGGAAGTCGGGCGCGCGTTCGGCGTCACGCGAGAGCGCATCCGCCAGATCGAGAACAACACGCTGAAGAAGCTCGAGTCGCTGCCCGAGGCCCAGGGGCTCAAGGACTGCGTCTAGCCAACCCGCGGCAGGCTCAGCGGAAGCGGACGAGGTCAGCGCGCACGCTGACGGCGCGTTCGCCGAGGTAGCCGGGCCGCGCCGAGCTGAAGTGGAGGGTCCACGGCCCCCCGCCGGGAACGCGGAAGCTGAGCGGGACGCGTTGTCCGGGATGGACCCGGACGGTCCGGTTGATTCCCTTGCCGGAGAGAACGATGGGCGTCACCTGCGTGTGCGCCGGCAGCGTGAGCACGAGCTCGAGCGTTCCGCCGGTCTTCGTCCAGACGGTGATCGCGCCCCTGGGGGCGAGCCAGCGGTCGGCGAACCGTCCGGCGGCGAGTAGGCGCAGGCGTGGCGTTCCAACGGGCCGGTAGAGGTCGAAGATCAGCTCGTGCCGGATGCGCTCGACGCCGCTGAGCTGCAACGTCGACGAGTACGTCTGAACGAGCAGGGGCCGGCGGTCGGGCCGGCCGTCCACGAGCAGCTTGCCGTCGGCCGCGATCTGGAGGCGCTTTGCGTCGAACTGGTCGATCGGCGGGCTGCCGAGCAGCAGAAGGCGCTTGACGGATGTGTTCCAGAAGAGCTGCTGCCACGATTGCTCCTTGCGCGAGCCCGGCGGCGAGACGAGGTCGACGCTCCCGAGCCGTGCGTGATCGACCCAGCGGATGTCATGCGGAAGCGAGTCGCGCATGCTCCTGCTCGTGCGCGCGTCGAAGGCGGACGCGCCGGCCGACATCGCGCAGCACGCGACGACCGCCGCGACGAGTGCGCCCGCAGCGCCCACCTTGCGGAAAGCAACGAGAGCGCCCAGCACGGACAGCACCGCGGCGACGAGTGCGATCGCCAGCGATCCGTTGCCGACCGACGTCAGGCCCTCCAACCGCAGGACGGCCCACAGGGTGGGCGAGTCGTCCTTGTTGTGGGCAGCCGCGTACCCGGACAGGGGAACGCGGGCCGCGAGCAGGAGCAACCCGGCCGAGAGCAGGCCCACGGGGATCCGGCCCGGCAGCCCGCGCTTGACGTAGAGGCAAAACGCGACTGCAAGGAGTGGGACGAGCGTGAAGAGATAGCGCTCCTGGAAACGCTGCGAATCCGTGTCCGCGATCTGAGCCGCCTCGAGCAGCAGGCCGCCCGCAAGCAGCAGGGTCGTCACTGCGAAGGCGAGCTCTGCGCGCCCGCGTGGCCGGACCAGCACGACGGCAAGCCCGGCCAGTGCGCCGGGGATGATTACCCAGCCCGCGGAGTACGTGAGCAGCATCGCTTCCATTCCGACCCAGTGCAGGACCGACACGGGATGCACCGCGTGGTTGCCGTTCGCGTACACGCCGAACACGCGCTGGGAGCCGAGCGTCGCGAGCAGCAACGCGGGCGGGACGATCAACAGGACCAGCGCGAGCCAGAGCCGTCGCACGGCCCGGACCACGTGGAAGCGGTCCGCGACGAGCTCCGCTGCGAGCACCGCGAGCGGGACGATCACATACTGGATCCGCGCGAAGATCCCGAGCGCGCTGAAGACGGCGAACGCGAGCTGCGCACGCAGGGTCGGTTCCGTCACGACACAAATTCCTGCGTAGACGGCCGAGAGCACGAGCGGATAGGCGAGCGGGTCCGCGAGCATCGTGGAGGAGTAGACGCCGTCGGGCACGGCGACGGTCAGCGCCGCCACCGCGATGCCGAGCCAGCGGGAGAGCCCGAGCCGGCGGCAGAGCAGGTAAGCCGGAATCGCGGCCAGCGAGAAGAGCACGGCGTGAATGCCCTGGGTCAGCCGGAAAGCCGTGACGGGATCGTTGGTGACGAGCCAGACCGGCGCGGTCACGATCGGATCGAGCAGCGCGGGGAAGTGCACGCCGACGCCGCGAATGAGCGGGCGCCCGTGCTCAGCGAGGCTGCGCGCGAGCGAGGGATAGATGTACTCGTCCGGCAGGTAGTACGGGGTCAGCCGCGCGACAGCCGCGAAGAGGCGCCCGCCGAAGCTGGCCGCGATGATCCCGGCCAACCAGACCCATGCCGGGACGGCGGCGACGCGGGCGAAGGCCCGGGGCGCCGAGAGCTCCGGGCCCGCACGAAGATCTCTGGCGACCTCGAATGCCACGAATTCCCTATCGGCAAGCCATCCCTATCCCTTGAACGAGGGATGCCTTCACCCCGGCTATTTGGCGCGGTCGGCCGGTACGAAGAGCCGGCAGTGCGGGCATTTGAAGCCGCGGTGGCGTTCGGTCGTACCGGCCATCAGCTCGGCTGTGAACGTCTTCTTGCAGTGAGGGCACACGATCTCGTGCGCCGGTTCCTGGGCTGGGACCTCGGTCACCTTGCCACGCTACCTGGGCCTACTCCCTAGGGC
>CATPAS010000349.1 GCA_955652075.1 uncultured Gaiellaceae bacterium
AGCCCCGACCGTCCAAGGCTGCAAGCAAGTCGAAGGTGCTGCACCGCTGGCGTCAGCGCCAGCTGGGCGGCGGCTAGAAAGGCTCGGCAAGAGGTGACGTGAGCACAGACTTCAAGAAGTTCTGGATCGGCCAGACGATCTCGAACCTCGGCAGCTCGTTCACGCAGTGGGCGGTCCCGCTCCTCGTCTACCAGCTCACGCACTCCGCGGTGAACCTCGGCATCGCGACCGCTGCGACGTTCCTCCCCTACCTCCTGTTCGGCCTTCTCATCGGGGCGTGGATGGATCGTGTCGACCGCAAGCGCGCGATGATTGCGCTCGATTCGCTCAATGCGATCGTGATCCTCTCGATCCCGCTCGTTGCGCAATTCGGGCACCTGACCGTCTGGTGGATCTACGGCGTCACGTTCATCCAATCCACGATCTTCATCGCCTTCAGCTCCGGCGAGTTCGCGGCCATCCCGAGCCTCGTGTCCACTGACGACCTCGTCACTGCGAACGGGCGGATCCAGGCGACGTACTCTGCAGCGCAGGTCGCGGGGCCGCTGCTCGCCGGGGCGCTGATCTCATTCTTCCCACTGACCTGGGTGATGGCGTTCGATGCAGGGTCGTTCGCCGTCTCGGCGTTGTCGCTGGCGCTGGTCCGCGCGAGCTTCAACACTGCGAGCGACACGCTCAAGGAGACGACATCGATCTTGCACGACGTTCGCGAAGGGCTCCGCTACGTGCTCGGACACCCCGTTCTGCGGAACATCTCGCTGATGATGGCGCTCATCAACTTCGTGACCGGCACGACCTGGGCGCAGCTCGTCCTGTTCGCGGACGAACGCCTGGGCGCGAGCAGGCGGGAGATCGGCGTTCTCTTCGCCGCCGGCAGCGCGGGAGTCGTCGTCACGGGCCTGCTGGCCGGCCGGCTGCGCAAGCGCTTCAGCTTCACCGCCCTCTCCATGACCTCGCTGATGCTGATGGGCGCACTGATCGTGGTCTTCGCCGGGATGCGCTGGTACTGGATCGCGCTGCCGGTCTGGGCTGCGCAGAGCGGGCTCGGCATCCTCTTCAACATCAACACGGGCAGCCTGCGCCAGGCAATCGTCCCGAATCAGATGCTTTCGCGGGTCCTCTCGATCGCGGGTGTGCTTGCCTGGTCCGCAATCCCGGCGGGCGCGCTCGTAGGCGGCTGGGTCATCAGCGCGACCGGCAACGTCGCACTGGTGTACGGCGTGATCGGGATCATCACGATCTGCATCGCGGTCTTCTTCCGCCTCTTCACGGCGCTCGGCGACGCGCAGCGCTACGTCGACGAACGAAAGGCGGAAGAGGAACGGCTCTCAACGGAGGTCGTCACCGCGTAGGCCGGTCGAGGTGGTCGACTGCGACCGCGAGCCAGGCGCGCGCGTGTCCGGTCCACACGGTTTGCGCGTGGCCGCCGGGATAGATCCGGAACATGTGCGGCACAGCGGCGGCAGTCAGCTGACGGTGGAAGAGCTCGTTCTCGTCGCGGAACCGATCGTCGCCACGCCCGACGTAGAAGGCGAAGAACGTCGGATTGTGTGCGAATCCGCGCCTCAGGATTCTGACGAATGCGTGGGCGCTCGCGTTTGCGTTCGCGCTGCGGGTGCCGAGATCGAGCGGGTGATCGCCGGCCGGGTCCGTCGGATGGAAGTAACCGCTCCATGACTCCACCACCGAGAACGCCGGCAAATGGTGGAGTGCCAGCATGACGGCGCCGTAGCCGCCTGCAGAGAGGCCCACGAGCGCCCGGCCGTTCCGCGTACGGATCGTTTTGAGATGAGAGTCCACGTAGTCCACGACGTCGCGGGTGATCGCGGTCTCCCAGTTTCGCCCCGCCCCCCAGTCCAGGTACTCGGGATCCGAGTCGTTGTCTCGCGCTCCCTGCGGCGCGACGATGATCGCGCGGCGGCCGCTCGCGGCCAAGGCCTGCGCCAGGAAGTCTGCGCCGCGATACGAGCTTGCCGCGGCCGGCAGCCCGTGGAGGAAGTAGACGACGGGATAGCGTTTGCCGCTGCTCGTGTAGCCGGACGGAAGATAGACAGCGAGCCGGAGGCGTCCTGACACGGCCGGCGAGTAGATCGAGCGCTCGACCTTCACGGGCGCTTCGCTCCGGGTGTGGGCGCGGGTCGTGAAGACAAACGCACCGAGTGTCAGGGTCAGCAAGCTCAACACCAGGACACGCACCGCTCTCGACGGTACCGATCTTCTCCGTCGCTTAACCGACTCTTAACCAGCCATCCAGTAGAACCAGACCATGTCGGCGCGCTGGCTGACGCCGGTCATGATCGCCGTCCTCGGGGCCTTCGTCGCGGTGGGATTCGTGGGCGTCGATCACTACGGGCGGAACTACTGGCTCTATCGGGGCTTCCCGCCGCCACGCGACCCGGCGTACGTGACGGTGCGGGGCAGCGTGGAGCAGATCGACGTCACGAGCCCGGCGCTCGGCGGGCGCAGCCAGCAGGTCTACGTCTACCTCCCTCCCGGCTACAACGATCACCCGAACAGGCGCTACCCGGTCCTCTATCTGCTGCACGGCTTTCCCGGGCGGCCGCTGGCCTTTCTCCTGACGGTGCGCATGGGAGTCGTCGAGGACGAGCTTGTTGCCAAGCGCAAGGCGCAGCCGCTCATTCTCGTGATGCCGTTCGGCTCGACCGGCACCTTCACCGACAAGGAATGGGCGAACGGGATCGGGCCCGCGGAGGGCTGGCGCACCTTCGTCTCGCGTGACGTGGTTCGCGCAATCGATGCGCGCTACCGGACGGTCGCCACGCGCACCGGTCGTGGGATCGGAGGGTTGTCAGAGGGCGGCTACGGCGCGATCAACATCGCCTTGCAAACTCCCCAGGAGTTCTCTCTCGTCGAGAGTTGGTCCGGGTACGAGAAGGCAGCCCACAACCACTCGATTTTCGGTCGGCAGCTGGAAGGCCTGGCGACGAACACACCGCTCGACCGGCTCCGCCAGGCGGCGCCGACGCTGCGCCGCAATCACACCTACTTCTGGTTCTACTCCGGGAGCGACGATTCGCTGAAGGACCAGAACCGCGTCTTCGCAACAGCACTGGCGGCGGCGCACATTCCCCACACGTATCTCGAGCTCCGCGGCGGGCACAACTGGGCGCTCTGGCGGGGCATGGCCTGGCGCGCGTACCTCGCTGCGGCAAAGAGGCTCGCGCATGCTTAGGATCGTCCGCCTTACAGCTGCTTCGTTCTTCTCCCTGGCTGTCATCATCGCTGCGACCGGCTGGCTGTACGTGATCCAGGCGCACTCGGGACTGCCGGGACCAGCGGTCGCCGACGCGCTTCCACTCGACGAGCTCTCGCGGCGTTCCGCCGTCCCGCTGCTCGTTTTCCTCGCGGTCTGGATGACGGCTGCGCTGCTGCTCGGGCTGATCGCCCGCGCAAGCCGCGCCGAGCGGCTCACGGCGGGTTTGATCCTCGCGCTCGCCGTCGGCGGCTGGGGGTACGTCACGACCGGGCTTTCGATGCTGATCGTCCGTCAGGTCCCTGCGCACGAGGCCTTCCATGCGGCCGCCGGGCAGAAGGCGGTCTACCTGCCCGCAACGCTCGCAGGACTTGCCGGCGCGCTGTGTGCACGCGCCCGCGCGAGCGAGCGCCCAAGAAGTCCGCTCGTGCTCGCGTGGTTCGTCGCCGCGGTCGGGATACTCGGCGTGCTCGACGCCGTGCTGCCGAACGACCGTCCCGCGTTGATCGCCTCGCTTGCCCCCGAGAACGTGCACGGCGTGTCGGAAGCGCTCGTCACACCGCTCGGCCTGGTGCTTTTGGTAGCTGCGCGGGGGCTCGCGCGCAGGAAGCGACGAGCGTGGCAGGTCGCGATCGGCATCTTGCTCGGGCTCGTCGTGCTCCACCTCCAGCACCGCTTTGGTTACGGAGCGATTGCGACCGGCCTCGTTGCCGTTGCGCTGCTGGCACGCCGGTCCGATTTCGACGCGCCGGGCGATCCCGATGCTCATCCTCGCCTCGTTGTGCGCGCGCTGCTCTTCGGCCTCGCGATCTTCGGC
>CATPAS010000350.1 GCA_955652075.1 uncultured Gaiellaceae bacterium
AGGACGTCGATCTGTCCGGCGAGGATCTGGCCGCGCTGATCGACACCTACCGGGCGGTCTACCGGGAGGAGACCAGCCGCGATTTTCCGCAGGATCCACGAGAGCAGCTCACGCGTGCGGTGCGAGCCGTCTTCGATTCGTGGGACTCGCCGCGCGCGGAGGTCTACCGCCGAACCTATGACATCCCGGACGAGCTCGGCACGGCGGTCAACGTCGTGCAGATGGTCTTCGGCAACAAGGGAGACGAGTCGGGTACCGGCGTCGCATTCACGCGCGATCCCTCGACCGGCGAGCAGGGGTTGTACGGCGAGTTCCTGCCGAACGCACAAGGCGAGGACGTCGTCGCCGGCATCCGCACGCCGGAGCCGCTCGCGCACATGGAGCAAAAGCTTCCTGCCGCCTTCCGGCAGCTGATCGACACGATGCGCCGGCTCGAGGCGCACTACCGCGACATGCAGGACATCGAGTTCACGGTCGAGGACAACGAGCTGTATCTCCTCCAGACGCGGTCTGCCAAGCGCACCGCTGCGGCGGCGGTCAAGGCCGCGGTCGAGATGGTCGACGAAGGCTTGATCTCCCGAGAGGACGCGGTGGGCCGGATCGATCCCGCTCAGCTCGACCAGCTGCTCCATCCGATGATCGACCCGACCGCCGATTGGGAGGTGGCCACGAGAGGCCTGAACGCCTCCCCGGGCGCGGCCTGCGGCGCGATCGTGCTCGACGCGGACACTGCCGAGCAGCGCGGAAAGGCAGGGGAGAGCGTCATTCTCGTTCGGTGGGAGACGACGCCGGACGACATCCACGGCCTGATCCAAGCGGCGGGAATCCTCACAGCGCACGGCGGCATGACCTCGCACGCCGCGGTGGTGGCGCGAGGAATGGGCAAGCCGTGCGTCGCCGGCTGCGAAGGGCTCTCGATCGACATCGACGCGCACACGATCACGGTCGGTGACCGAACGCTGTCCGAAGGTGACGTGCTCACGATCGACGGCGGCACCGGAGCGGTGATCGTCGGCGAGGTGCCGCTCGTGGCGCCCGAGGTGAACGACGATCTCGAGACGATCCTCGGCTGGGGCGACCAGCACCGGAGCCTGAAGGTGCGGGCCAACGCAGACACACCCGAGGATGCCGCGAAGGCGCGCGAGTTTGGGGCACAGGGCATCGGCCTCTGCCGCACCGAGCACATGTTCATGGCGGAGGACCGGTTGCCGGTGGTGCGCGAGATGATCCTGGCCGACAGCGAGGAGGGCCGGCGTGAGGCTCTCGACCGGCTGCTTCCGATGCAACAGGGGGACTTCGAGGCCATCTTCGAAGCGATGGCCGGGCTGCCGGTCACGATCCGGCTGCTCGATCCGCCGTTGCACGAGTTCCTGCCGCCGCTGGAAGAGGCGAGCGACGAGCGGACGCGCCGCCGCATCAGGCAGCTCCAGGAATCGAACCCGATGCTCGGGACCCGCGGGTGCCGTCTCGGCCTGCAGTGGCCGGAGATCTACGAGATGCAGGTTCGCGCGATCATTCGGGCGGCGCGCGCGGTCGAGGAGCGGACGCGCGAGGCGCCCCTCGTCGAGATCATGCATCCCCTCGTCGGCTTCGCCGAAGAGCTGCGCCGCCTGCGCGAGCTGACGGTGCGCGTGGCGGAGGAAGAAGCGCCGGAGGTCGAGTACCTGTGTGGGACGATGATCGAGCTGCCGCGCGCGTGCATCCGCGCCGACGAGATCGCCGAGCACGCCGACTTCTTCTCCTTCGGGACGAACGACCTCACCCAGACGGCACTCGGTTTCTCGCGCGACGACGCGGAGGGCAAGTTCCTGACGCACTACCTCGAGGACGGCGTCCTGGAGCAGAACCCGTTCGAGACGCTCGACGTCGAGGGCGTCGGAGATCTGATGCGGATCGCCGTTGAGCGAGGCCGGTCGACGAAACCCGAGCTCAAGCTCGGCATCTGCGGGGAGCACGGGGGAGAGCCGAAGTCGGTGGCTTTCTGCCACGAGCTGGGCCTCGACTACGTCAGTTGCTCGCCCTACCGCGTGCCGCTTGCACGGCTCGCTGCAGCACAGGCTGCGCTGGCCGCAAGCGGCGTCATCGCGTACGCGGCCGCCGGCGGGTGAGGCCTGGAAAGCGGCGCTTCGGAGTTGTACGTTGCAGTCGATGCGCCGGATCCTCGTTCTCCTCGGAATCGCTGCAGCCGTTGTCCTTGCGGGAACTGCGACGGCACAGACCGATCGTGCCGGCGTCCGCGGCCTCTGTAACGCGAAGGGCGTCGACATCTACTTCTGGCCGCAGGGTCATCCTGCGATCCCGGCGATCGGCTTCCCGGCCTATGCGCCGACCCACACTGAGATCTACAAGCCGCACGACGTGTCGAACACCGGCGCGCTCGCCTACATGGACACCGCGCAGAACGGTATCTCCGGCAACCAGTGCAGCCAAGTCGCCGATACTCCGTTGAAGATCGCCGCCGGCACTCCGACACAGACGACCACGGCAACGCAGAAGCTGCGCTGCACCTTTACCGCGAACGCCGAGATCCGGCTGGGCACGTGGACGCAGGTCAAGTCGCGCGTCGTGACGCGCACGATCAAGGTCAAGGGCAAGAAGAAGAAGGTGCGACGGGTTATCAGGACGACCGCCCAACTCGGCAACCTCGCCTCGGTCGGCGCCACCGGTGCAACGGGGGCTGCCGCGGAGGTGGGACTGTCGGCCGTTCCCGGCAAGAGCTTGCTGAAGTGGGACACGCGCGACTGCGTCCCCGTCGACGTCGCGGGGTAGTCACCTCGCGCTACGACATCCTGGTCGACGGCGAGCGCGTCGCACGTTTCGGCTCCGCGGAAGATGTCCACGCTTGGGTTGCGAAGTACCGCGACGACCACGGAGAGGATGATCCGTCCGCGACGCACCTGCAGATCCTGGAACGAGGGATGCTCGGCTGGATCACCGGCGGCAGGCTCGTCGACCGCCAGCGGTTCGTCTAGCTGATCGGGGTCACCTGGAACGATGTTCGTGCGCGGCGGCTCGCCCGTAGCTCGCTCACGACCCGCGCGCGTCCCGACCAGATGGTCGAAGTTGCGCACGAAACCGGCGGGATCCACGCACAGGTCATGGCCTCCGCCGAGCTCTCGCTCGGCGAGCGTGTCGACGGAATCACGCAGCAGGACGTCCGCGCCGCTCTCTGGGAGCGCCGGGAGCTCGTGAAGGCGTGGACCTTGCGCGGGACGCTCCACCTCCATCCAGCCGACGAGCTGCCGCTGTGGTACGCGGCCGCACGAGCTACGTCGTCCGCTGAGCCGCAGGAAATTGCAGCCTGGGTCGATCCGAAAGGGGAACTGCACCCGGCGCTCGGGCCGGCTGACGTGCAAGAGATCCGCACCGCAGTGCTGGATTCGCTCGACGGCCGCTGCCTGTTGCGCGAGGAACTGGCCGCCCAGGTCGTGCAACGCGTCGGCCTGAAAGCAAAAGGGCGTCTGCTCTCGGGCTTCGCGTTCTTCGGCGGCGCGAACCTCTGTCAAGGACCACCGCAGGGAAGCAAGATCACGCTCGCACGCTCGGATCAGTGGACCGAGCGTTGGGAGGATGTAGACGACCAGGAAGGCCTGCGCGAGGTCTGCCGCCGCTACCTGCGCACGTACGGCCCGGCTACGCCGAAGGATTTCCGAGAGTGGTTCACGTCGCGTGAGTTCAAGCCAGCCGACGCGAGAGCGCTGTTCGCCTCGTTGGAGCTCGAGGATGTCGACGTGGAGGGGCACACGGCTCACGTGCTTCCGGGCGATACGTCCTTCCCGGAGCCCCGGCAGACAGTTCGCCTCTTGCCCGAGTACGACGTCTATGTCATGGGGTTCCGCGAGCGCGAGCAGCTTGTGCCCGAGGAAGTGCGTCGCCAGGTCGCGGCCCATGGGCGTGGCAAGTACGAAGGGCCTGCCGGCGTACGCTTTCTCATGATCGACGGCATCGCCGCGGGACTGTGGGAGCGAAAGAAACGCGGCAGGCGCATCGAGCTAGGGGTGACGCCGAGCAGGAAGCTCACTCGCGCCGAACGCGCTGGAGTCGACGCCGAGGCAGAACGCATCGCCGCATTCCTCGGCCTGGAGCCGGTGCTTACGGTCGAATGACGACGGGCGTGCCGAGCGGGACGGTGCGCATCAGGTAATGCAGATCTGCGTCACGAGCGTGCATGCAGCCCGCGGACACGGCCCGGCCGAAGTCGCCGTCTGAGAGCGTGCCATGGATCGCGATGCGGTTCCCTCCGGTCCAGCCGGCCGGCAGGTTCGGCTGCGTCGCCGACAGCGCCAGGATGCAGCAACCGTACGCAGCGCTGTAGGAGCCGCCGTTCAGCTTGTCCGTGACGGCGA
>CATPAS010000351.1 GCA_955652075.1 uncultured Gaiellaceae bacterium
CCGTCGATGAACCGCACCCAATTGCAGCGCGTGCACATGAGGAGCGAGTGCGTGCGCGCAGAGTCGGTGAGGAAGCGGACTCCGCGCAGCAGATCCCCGTTCGAGACTCCGGTTGCAGCGACGATCACCTCACCGGGGGCAAGCTCTTCAGTCGTGAAGACCCGTGTCGCGTCGTCGATCCCTAGCTCTCGTGCCTCTTCGATCTCGCGGCGCGACGTCGGCCAGAGCTGCGCCTGCAGCTCGCCCCCGAGACAGCGCAGTGCGGCGGCGGACATGATCGCCTGCCGCGTCCCGCCGATCCCGACGGCCAGGTGGTCGTTGGTGCCGCGGATGGCCGCGGAGATCGACGCCGTGACTGTGCCATCCTGGATCAGCTTGATCCGCGCACCGGAGGCCCGTATCTCCTCGATCAGGTCGTGGTGGCGCGGACGATCGAGCACGATCGTCGTGATGTCTTTGGGCCTGCGCCCAAATGCGTCCGCGATCGCCTGGACGTTCTCGCCCATCGACTTGAGGAGATCGATCGAGCCGCGCGCGCGCGGGCCGACGGCGAGCTTGCGCATGTACATGTCAGGCAGCTCGAGCAGGGAGCCGCGCTCGCCGACCGCGATCATCGACATGGCGCCGTTGCCGCCACGCGCGACGACACCACGGCCCTCGAGCGGGTCGAGCGCGAGATCGACGGTGTCGCCGCCTGCACCGATGTCCTCGCCGGTGCGAAGCGGGGAATCCTCCATGGCGGAGCCGATCACGACCCGTCCACGGATCGGAAAGTCGTCTAGAACAGCGCGCATTGCGGCGGCCGCATCCGCCTCGGCAGCGTCCTGATCCGCCCGCCCGAGCCAACGTGCCGCTGTCAGGGCCCCGCCTTCGGTGACCCGCACGTATTGCTCGCAGAGACAGAGGCCCGTGGTCGGAGGCTGTAGCTCTACCGGCACCGCCTCGTTGACCGTTTCAGCCATTCAGACCCGTTGTACCTGTTCGGCGCTCGCCAGCACCAGTTCGAGCACGGCGTCGATTTGCGCCCTGATGTCGGTGTTGGCGATCACCGGGACATTGTGGCGCCTGGCACGCCTGACGATGTGATCCTGGACGCGGCGGATGTCGTCGAGCTGATCGATGTACTTCGAGTGCGGCCGGAGACCGTCGAGCCCGGCTTCACGCACCATGAAATGCATGCTGTGCTCCTCTTCGTCCTCGATCGCGAGCACGCACTGCACGACGAGCGCGCCTTCGATTCGCGGCAACATCCCGGGGACCAGGTGCACGCCCTCGAGCACCATCGACCATCCTTCCTCGAGCGCGCGCTCGATCGACGCACGGACGCCGACCAGCACGTTGCGGGTCTGCTCGAGGAACCCGGCGATGACAGGGTCGTCCGCCTGCTCTGGCTCGCGCAGTCCTGCGGCCGCCTCGAAGCTCGAATAGTGGATGGACGGCATGAACTCTTTCGAGAAGAACGCCCGCATCGTCTGCCGGACGAAGTCCGTCGATGTGACGCGCGTGATCCCGAGGCGGTACGCAGCCTCGGTCGCGACCGTCGACTTGCCCGTGCCGGTCGCGCCGCCGACAAGGACGATCACCGGCAGATCGAGCTCCTGGAGCTCACGGAAGCGGCGCAGCCGCCGCACCGCCTGCGAGCCTTCCTGCTCGCCAAGCACCTCGATCGCGAGCTCCTCGACACGCTCGAGCTCGACGCTCTGCTCCCCGCGCTCGACCAGATCCTGGTCGATTCGCTTGGCGAGCTCGTATGCACGCCCGAGCGGGACGCCGACGGCGACCAGCGCGCGCGCCATGAGGCCCTTCGAGTACGGGTGCTCGGGCGTGCCGAGCGGCAGCGGCTCCGAGTGGCGCGGATGGCTCATGCGCGGGCCCCTGCGGGCACGAGGCGCAGAATCGCGTCGTCCAGCCCCGGCGCGACCACCTCGTTCTCGGCGAACACGACCTGCACGCCTCTCAGCAGCGCAGCTTCGGCGACGAGGTCGATCGCGGCCGCTTTGATCTCCACGAGATACACATCGGCATCGGTTCGTTCGAGGTCCTCGCTCAGCTGAGTGCGGTTCGCCAGGTTACGCGACACGCTCACGATTTCGGCATCGAGATGGTCCGTCGGGGCCACCCCGGTGGTGAAAACCGCTACGCGCCGTCCCTGCAGCGGATCGATCGGACGCAGACGGAGATCCGCTTCGAGCACCGGGATCTCCTTCAGTGCGCGGATCGCTCCGACGTCGCCGCCGCCGACGAGCACGACCAGATCCGAGACGAGTACGCGGTACGCGTTGAGGTACGCAAGCGGATCGTGCCCGCGGCCGCTGACGAGAATTCGCGCATCGACGTCGATCGGCGGAATCGCCGCGCCGCTGCCGTCGAAGACGACGACGTCCGGCTCGCGCTCGGCCGCGAGCGCTGCACCCTGCAGGACGTTGGACGTCGTCACCGCGCCGGCCAGCCCGCCACCCGCACGGCGGCACCCGATTGTGACCACCCCGGTGAGCGCAGCAGTCTCGAGATAGTCCGAAGCCGCGTGGTGTCCCGCGCGCGAAAGGTCGAGCAGCGAGGCGAGCGTGGGCTGCACGGCGGCAACCTGCGGCTCCGCGGGCCCGCCCCGTCCCATCGCGACGACGACCACGTCGCGATCGCGTGCGAGCAGGCGCGCGACGTGTCCGGTCACGGCGGTTTTCCCGACGCGCTTGCCGGTTCCGATCACCGCGAGCGACGGAAGCGGGAACGACGCGTACGGCGGCGGCGAGAACTGGAAGTCGGCCCCCTCGTAGCGCAGTCCGGCCGCCAGGACGCGGCTCGCGAGCAGCAGCCGCTCACGCGGTCCCAGCACCGGCTCGTCCGACATGTCCACCACCACCTCGGCATCCGAGAAGCCGTCGTCGAGCGACGCCAGCAGCGGCACGCCGTACTCGATGTCGCCGCGCAGCTTCTCCGTGCCGCCGGCAAGCCAGGCGCCGATCACCTGGTACGGCAGCTCCGCAATCGCATCGCGAACGACGGGGGGGTAGTGCTCGCCGTCGATCACGACCAGGGCCGTGGTCATCGCCGAGAAGTCACCTCCCCCTCGATGCGAGCCGTGTACTTCTCGAACTCGAGCGTGTCGGTCGCGAACTGGATGATCTTCTCCTGGCCGTGGAACGGGTACCTGCGCCACACGTCGACGTGCGTGCCGGAGAACTCGATCACGTTGTAACAGGGCCGTGTATTGCCGCGCAGACGGAGGGACGACACGGTTCCCGCGTTGACGATGAAGAGATTCTCCAGCCGCCACGCGTACGGCACGTGCTTGTGGCCCGAAAGGACGAGGTTGACACCGGAGCGCTGGAGACACTCGATCGCGTCGCCGGCGTCGTAGATGATGTTGCGCTCTCGGCCCGTTCCCGGGACCGGCAGCAGGTGGTGGTGGCAGACGAAGACGCGGAGGTCGGCCGGCGCGGCGAAGCTTTCCTCGATCCAGGCGTACCGGCCGCGGCCGATCTGGCCGTGGTCGAGGTCGGGCTCCGTGGAGTCGACGGCGACGACCGTAACCCCGCCGACGCGGGCCACCGAGTTGCGGTCGCCGAAGAGCTGCTCGAAGTGGACGTAGCCGACGTTGCGGGAGTCGTGGTTGCCCGGGATCACGACGACCGCCGCGCACTCGATCGTGTCGATGTAGCTCTTGGCGAGCGCGTACTCCTCCTTGAAGCCGAAAGTCGTCAGGTCGCCGGAGATGACGACCATGTCCGGCTGGATGTCGTTGACCTCCGTGATCGCGCGCTCGAGGAGGTTCGGCAGAAAAAACTGCGCGCCGCAGTGCAGATCCGAGATCTGGACGATCGTGAACGCGCCGTCACGGGTCGCCATGGGCGAAGTCTAGGGCCATCCGGACCGGTTGCTACCCTGAATCCAGGTGATACTGGAAACGCCTGATTTCCAGGCATATCGAGGCCAGGAACCTCCCCGCTTCGCAAACAAGGCAGAGCTCGAATGCGCCAAGGTCCTGGACTATTACGGTGTGCCCTGGGAGTACGAGCCCAAGACTTTCGTCCTGGAAGAGGACGAGGACGGCCGGGTCGTCGAGGCCTTCAAGCCCGACTTCTATCTGCCTGAGCAAGACCTGTACGTGGAGGTCACCGTGATGAAGCAGTCGCTCGTGACCCGAAAGAACCGCAAGCTGAGGAAGCTGCGCGAGCGCTATCCCGACGTGCGCGTGAAGCTCTTCTACAAGCGCGACATCGAGCGCCTGGCGGAGCGATACCAGCTCGAGCTCGCGTCGTAGCTCCCCAGTCGCGGCTCGGGGAGGTCTACCTCACGAGCGAGGAGCTGCAGACGCGTGTCCGGGAGCTCGGGCGTGAGATCTCCCGTGACTACGAAGGTCGCGAGCCTCTGCTCGTCGCGCCGCTCAAGGCCAGCGTCGTCTTCGTCGCCGACCTCTCACGTGCTCTCGGGATCCACCACGGCCTCGACTTCATCGAGCTCGCGAGCTACGCGGCCGGTGCCGACCGGGGCGGCCACACCCGGATCCGCCTGCTCAAGGACCTGGACGCGGAGATCGCGGGCCGCCACGTCCTGATCGTCGAGGACGTCATCGATACGGGCCTGACGCTCAACTACCTCTGCAAGACACTTGCGCTCCGCGACCCGGCCTCCCTCGCCGCGGTGACGCTCCTCGACCGCCCCTACCGCCGGCTGGTCGAGGACGTGCCCGTCCGCTACGTGGGCTTCACCGTGCCCGACGAGCTGTTCGCGGGCTACGGGTTCGACCTCCAGGAGCGTTACCGCAACCTGCCCGACCTGCACGTCCTCCGCCCAGAAGTTTAGCCTAGGCTAAACTTCTCGTCAGGATGATGGCGACCCGCGCACAGGAGGCCCCTCGCCTCCCCGGGGCAGGCGAGCGCGTCCTGCAGGGCAACTCGCGCTGGGGGCTCTTGCCGTTCCTGGGCCCGGCCTTCATCGCCTGCGTGGCCTACATGGACCCGGGCAACTTCGCGACGAACATCGCCGGCGGATCCAAGTTCGGGTTCACGCTCGTCTGGGTGATCGTCGCTTCGAACCTGATGGCGATGCTGATCCAGACGCTGTCGGCGAAGCTGGGCATCGCGACCGGACGGAACCTCCCCGAGGTCTGCCGGGAGCACTTCTCCCGCCGCACCTCTTTCGGTCTCTGGGTCCAGGCCGAGCTGATCGCCATGGCGACCGACCTGGCCGAGTTCCTCGGCGCCGCGCTCGGGATCAAGCTGCTCCTCGGCATCGCGCTCTTCCCGGCGGCGGTGATCACCGGCGTGATCACGTTCATGATCCTCGGGCTGCAGCGGTACGGCTTTCGTCCCCTGGAAGCGGTGATCACCGCATTCGTCGCGGTGATCGGAATCTGCTATCTCGGCGAGCTCTGGTTCGCCCATCCGCCACTCGGCGAGGTTGCGAAGCACGCGGTCGTGCCCCAATTCGCCGGCAACGAGTCGGTCCTACTCGCGGTCGGGATCCTCGGCGCGACGGTGATGCCGCATGTGATCTACCTGCATTCGGCGCTCACGCAGCACCGGATCGTCCCCCGGAACGACGAGGAGGCGAAGACGCTCTACCGGTACACGCGCATCGACGTCCTCATCGCCATGGTGATCGCCGGTCTGATCAACATGTCGATGCTCGTGATCGCCGCGACCGTCTTCTTCGGCAGCGGGCTCACCAACGTGTCATCCCTCGAGGGCGCGCACCGGACGCTGGAGCCACTCCTCGGCGGCGCGTCGAGCGTGCTCTTCGCACTCGCGCTGACGGCGTCGGGCCTGTCGAGCTCCACGGTCGGGACGATGTCCGGCCAGGTCGTCATGCAGGGCTTCATCCAGCGGCAGATCCCGCTGTTCGTGCGCCGCTTCGTGACGATGATCCCGGCATTCATCGTGATCGCGCTCCAGGGCAACAACGGCGATGTCTCACGGACGCTCGTGATCAGCCAGGTCGTCCTGTCCTTCGGGATCCCGTTCGCGTTAATTCCCCTGGTGATGTTCACGAGCCGCCGCGACGTGATGGGCGTGCTGGTGAATGCGCGCGCGACCGTCGTGGCGGCGGTCGTCGTCGCGACGATCATCACGGGCCTGAACATCTTCCTGCTCGCACAAACGTTCGGCCTGCTGGGATGAAAGAGAGGCAGCGTAGGCCGCCCTGCAATTCACGACCTGTACCAGCGGGCGCTAAGAGGAAACGTACGACTTGGGAATCTAGGTACGGCTAGAGGTAACCCAAAGGGTCGACCGGAACCCCGTTGATGCGAACCTCGAAGTGCAGGTGGGGGCCGAAGCTGTGGCCCGTGTTGCCCACATAGCCGATTACCTGGCCTTGCGACACGTGCGCACCGGTCGAGACCGCATACGCGGACTGGTGCGCGTAGCAGGTCGCCAGCCCGCCGCCGTGGTCGATGCAGGTGTAGTTGCCGTAACCGTCGGTCCAGGCGGCGAGGACGACCGTGCCCGCCGCCGCGGCGTGAATGGGGGTCCCTTCCGGCACGCCGATGTCGATGCCGCTGTGGAGCCTTCCCCAGCGGTAACCAAACGGACTGGTGACCGGGCCGTTGACAGGCCAGATCAGTCCGGCCGCCGAGGGAGTCGTGTTGCTCGCACCCTGAGCGGCCGCGAGCTGCGCCCGCACGCGCGCATCCTGGGCGGCGAGCGCGTTGGCCTCGGCGACGAATGCCCGTTCCTGCGCGCGGGTCGAGGCGAGCTGGCCCTTCTGCCGCTTCCGCTTGCCGACGAGTGATCCCTGGCTCAAGAGCAGTTCACTCTTCGCGATGCGCTTTTGCTGCGTTCGCACGACAATGACCTGCGTCTCGGAGTGCACTCTGGCGCGGATCGTCTTCGTTCGCTCGCGCGCGACCTGAACCTTGTCGCGCGCGACGGCGACCGTCTTGGTTATGCGTTTGTCTTGCCGCGCAATCGCCTCGAGGTAATGCAGCTGGTCGAGCACGTCCTGGAACGACGTCGACTCGAGGATCACCTCGACGAGAGTGGGATCGTGCGTCTCGTAGATGTCGATCATGCGTAAGTTCAGCTGGCGCAGAACCTTGGCGTACTGACTTCGCAGGAAGTTGACGCGTTCGGTCTCGAAACTGAAGAGTGCGTTGAGCCGGTCGAGCCGCCGCTGGTGGAGAGCAAGATCGCGCGCGAGGACCGAGAGCTTTTGCGAGACGTCGCCCACCCTCGCCTCGAGCGAGCGGATCTGCTTGGTGACGTCGGAGATCCGTGCGGTGAGCCGAGCTTCCTTGGCGCGCGCGGCGGCGATTCGCGCCTGGACCGCGCCGAGCTTGCCATTGTTGTCGCCGGCAGCCGGAGCGGCCAGAACCAGCCCGGCAACGAGGACGAGGGCCAGTCTGCGGGCCATGAGCGAAGGTTCGGCGGGGCTCCGGACGTCCCTGCCGAGGAGGGCCCTCAGGCCC
>CATPAS010000352.1 GCA_955652075.1 uncultured Gaiellaceae bacterium
CCTCTTCGCGCTTCGATGACGGAGAAATACGACACACGCGCGGAGAGCTGGTCCGAGATCGCCTATGCGGATGCGGCGACCTATCTCGCCCACCGTGCAGAGCTCGTTTTGGCCCTCGGCCCACCGCTCGAACACGGCGACACCGTGCTGGATCTCGCGTGTGGCGACGCGGCCGCTGCCGAGCACCTGCCGGGAATGCGTTACGTGGGGCTGGATTCGAGCCCGGAGATGGTCAAGGCCGCGCAACGGCGCGGACGCAACGTCGTGCTCGGCGACCTCAACGACTACGAGCCATCCGAGCCTGTCGCGGCCACCACGTGCTTCCGCGCGATCTACTACGCGACCGACCGTGCCGCCTTCTTCCGCCGCGTCGCCGGGTACACCGAGCGAAAGTTCGTCTTCGACCTGAATCCGCGGCAATACCGTGTCGAGGATGTCTGCGTCGACGTGCGCGCGGCCGGCTTCGACCAACTGGAGCTGCGTCCGTTTTTCTCGCCGCAGCACGTCTCATTACCGCAATCGGTGGCGAGTGCGCTCTATGCGCTCGAGCGGAGCGGCCCGGTTGCACGACTCCTGCTCACCATGCGCTTCAGCTACTTGTGCGCCGCTTACCGCGGCGGCAAGAACACGTAGCTCACCTTCGCTCCGAGCCGGCGGTTGTCGCTCTGGTCCGGCGACAGCTCACGCGGGACGAAGGTTGGCGTGATCGTCACCTCGACTCTGAAGCGGGGACCTGGCGCGCGGAAGAGGAGCACGCGTTGCTCTCTGCTGTGGATGTCGAAGTGCTTGACCTCGGTCGGCTTGCCGAGATGCGGTTGCTTGTCGGCGCCGATCACGCTCGGGCCGATCGCCACGGTGACATGACCGGTCTTGTTTGGGCCGCCCCATGGCACGCGTGACACGATGACGCGCATGCGTCCCTTGCGATTGCCCTCGGTCGAATAACGCGTGTACGCGCTGAACGACCCCGTCCAGCCGTCGGAGAACACGCCGGTTGCTGCGCCGCGCAGGCGGAGCGGGAGATCGGCCTTGACCAGGCGCCACTTCTCGAGCCCGCCGCCGGCACGGTGGAGATGCGTCGCGACCGTCTTTCCGAGGACATCGATGCCCCTCTCCTCGACCACGTAGGGATAGCCGGGATCGTGCGAGAGCGCCCCGTCGGTGGCGCGCTGGTCGGGCGTGAGGAACGGACCGGGGCCCTGCGCGGTGCCGTCGAGGCTCCACACCGCCTTGATCGACCGGTTCCAGAACTCGAGCAGCCACTCGCCGTTCTGATCCGCCATCTGCTGGCCGAGATACAAAGTGGGTGCGCCGTGCGTCTGCTCGTCCACCCAGCCGAACGGTGGGCGGATGTTCTCCACGAAGCGGTCCGAGAAGCGGTTCGACGCCGAGGCGAACGCAAGCTCGCCCGTGAGGTTCCACCCGACGACGGCTGCTGCGATCGCCACCACGAGCCACGTGCTGCCGCGTCCGAGGAATCGAGGTGCGAGCAGAAGCGCGATCGAGAACGCGAGCAGCGCGAGCAGCCCGATCTTCGCGCCTGTGGGGTCGAGGCTCAGGTAGCGGTTCGCCTGCTGGAGGATCCCGAGCCCCGGTGCGTTGTAAGAGATCTCCTGCCCCATGTCGTAAGGCGTGGTCAGGATCAGAACCAGGACGAAGGCCGCTGAGGCGGCGAGCGCAACCGGGTGGAGGCGCCGCCGCTCGAGCCAGATCGCCGTCCCGGTAAAGAGGAGGGGAGCGAGGTAGATGAGGTTGCGCTCGTAGGTGTACGTCGCGAAGGTGATCGAGACGTAGGTCGCCTTCACGGCGGTGTAGAGGCCGAAGGCGATGATCGCAGCGAGCAGAACGCTCCGGAAGACGGGCAGCTTGCGGGACGCGGGTTCGCCGGGCATGCGCCAGAGCACCGCCAGCCCCGCCACCACAGGGAACACGCCAAGGCCGATCGTCAGCGCGCCCGCGGCATTCAGGCTGAGGTCGAGCATCCGATCCTTGTAGAGCCGGGTCGCGTAGTTCCACTCGAGCGAGCGGTGCCCGAGCACCGCGCTGACGATCACGGCGGCGCCGACGACGAGCGTCACGAAGCCCACCCAGTCCCGTGCGCGCCAACTCTCGCGCAGCCGCCTGGCGTATTCGGACCGCCAGAGCAGGAACATCCCCGCGAGCAGGAAGACTGCCGGGATCACCGCGAGCTCTCCGCGCACGAGAGGTGCGAACAGGGACGCGAGCACGGCACCGCCGATCCACCAGCGCGACGGCGTGATCAGCGCGCGCAGGATCAGGAAGAGCGCCAGCGTCGACCAGAGGTACGCGAACGGCTCCTCGACGATCATCGAGGAGTACGCGACCGCCGGAATCGCCCCCGATGCCGCCGCAACGAAGAGCGCCGGCCTGCGGCCGACGAACAGGCGCGCGATCGCGTAGGCGGGGAAGACGGTCGCCGTCATCACGATCACGGTGAGGTACTTCACCGTTGCGTACGCCGCGTGAAGGTTGTGGATCAGCCAGGCCGGCGCGAGCACGTACGTCCAGAGCGTCGTGAACGAGTATGGCTGGCCGCGACGCGCCGCATGGCCGGTGTCCGCGATGGCCCGCGACAGCTGCGTCAGCTGGAGCTCGTCGCCGAAGAGCCACGGCGTCTGGTGGGCCCACGCCTGGATCACGTAGATGATCGACAGCCAGAGGAAGATGCTGAGCAGCGGCACGGACGCCAGAAGGCGATCGACCAGCGTTCGTTCAGCCGGCGTCGTCCGCGCGGTCACGACTGCCATTCGCGAATCAGTCGACAGTTGCGCCGAGAACGGCGCGAGGATCGAGGTCGGTGTCGCGACGAACGAAGCGGCACGGCACCTGCGCGAGCGCGCAGGCGTCGATGACCAGCCCGAGGCGCTCGCGCGGGGCGTCTGGAATCGTGACGAGAACGCTGTCCGGGTGAACGCGCGCGAGAATCCCCTCGATCTCGCCGGTCCCGCCGAGCACGGGCACGCCCTGCAACCGTCGCCGCGACAAGCGCGGATCGTCGTCCACGAAGCCGACGACCTGCTTGCCCGCGGTCTCGCGTAGCTCGCGCAGCAGGCTGCGGCCGCCGCGGCCGGCGCCGACGATGAGCATGCGGTGACGGTCGCCGCGTCGCGTGAGCACCGATACTCCGCGTACGAATGCGCGCTCCCAGAAGCGCGATGCGCCGATCAGCACCGTGCACACGACTGCATCGATGACGAACACGCTCCGTGGGAACGGGCCCCAGTCCTGGGTCGCGTCGAGAATCAGGTACGCCGCGACCTCCGACGCCACGACCGCGGAGACGATGCTGGCCGCATCGCGTGCACCGGCGTACCGCCAGACGCCGCGGTAGAGGCCGAACGGGATGAAGGCCAGGTAGCGGATGGCCAGCACGATGGCGATGGAGACGAGGAAGATGTGCCGTTGGTAAGGGTCGCCTCCTCCCTGGAGCCGCAGGTAGTACGCGACGAGGAAGGAGGCGGTGATGAGGGCGAAGTCGACCACCGACTCCACGAGCCGGCGCGGATTCACGATGAACGTGCGGAGCCAGCTACGTTCTTCCGAGAAGCCCGGCGCCCGTTCCGCGTCGGAGAGCCCGCTCGCAAACTGGACGAGCAGCGCGAAGGTGAGCAGCACGCCGATCAGCGTCACCCAGGCGTTGTCGAGCACGGCGTAGAAGAGGCTGGTCGTTCCGAGGGCGGCGGAGATCACGGCCAGCAGGACGACGGCGCGCTTCTCGGAGAGACCGTGATAGACGAGGCGGTGCGAAGTGTGGTCGCGTCCGCCCTGGTAGACCGGGCGGCCGTCGAACAGGCGCACGATCGTGACCAGCGTCGTGTCGAGGATCGGAACCGCGAGCACGAGGATCGGCAGCAGCAGGGTCGCGACCGTCGTGCCGGCCACCTTCCAGCTGGCGGCGAGGCCGAACGCGCCGAGTGCGAAGCCAAGCGGCTGGCTGCCCGAGTCGCCCATGAAGACTGCCGCCGACTTGGTCCAGCGCAGGTTGAAGGGGAGAAAGCCCGCGCAGGCGAGCGCGAGCGCGAGGGCGAGGGCCAGCACAGCGCTGTTCTCGTGCATCGTGACGGCGTCGACGGCGAAGAACGCCGCGGCAATCGCGGCCAGCGTCGCTGCGAGGCCGTCCATGTTGTCGAGCAGGTTGAAGGCGTTGGTCATCCCGACGAGCCAGAGGAGCGCGACGACCCCGGCGAGGAAGTCGTTCGAGATCAACCCGGAGATCGTCAGCCCGTTGAAGATCACGAGGAGGCCCGCCGCCACCTGCGCGGCGAGCTTCGGGATCGGGCCGAGCGAGAACAGGTCGTCCAGCAGCCCGGCGACGAAGAGGATCGCGCACCCGCCCAGGATCGCGAGGAGCTCCCGGCTCGCCGGAGCTGCGCCGACGGCGACGGAGACCCCGACTCCGGTGAGGAGGCCGGCGAAGATCCCGATCCCGCCGAGCATCGGCGTCGTCCGCTCGTGCCAGCGGTCCTCGCGCGGCGTCGCCGCGAGGCGGGTCGCGAGCGGTGTGCGAAGCAGCAGCCAGATGGCCGCGGCCGCGGCTGGAAATGCAGCGATCGCCGCGAGCGCCTTCACGGAGCCAAAGCGTAACGAAGGGCTGTAAGTTCCATGTGAGGCCACCTCTAGACTAGGCCGCGCCTATGACGACGGTATACGGGGATCTCGTCCGCTACCGCGAGCTGTTCGGGAACCTCTTCCGCCGGGACGTCCAGGCGAAGTACCGGGGCTCGCTCCTCGGCCTGGCCTGGACGCTCGCGAATCCCGTCCTCCTGATGGCCGTCTACCTCCTGGTGTTCTCGGTCCTCTGGAAGACCAAGTTCGGGACGGAGGGGCACTACGCCCTCTTCCTGCTCGTCGGACTGTCTGCCTGGATCTTCTTCGCCACCTCCGTGCAGGCCGCATCCCGGTCGATGCTCGACAACGCCAACCTCATTCGAAAGACGCGTTTCCCCCGACAGCTGTTGCCGTTCTCGGTCGTCGCGACGCACCTGATCAGCTTCGGGGTCATGCTCGTCGTCCTGCTCGCGGTGAACTTCGCGTTGCTGCCGCGCGTTCGGGCGACCGAATGGCTCGCGCTGCCGCTCGGGCTGGCCGTCGTTGCGGTCACGTGCGGCCTCGCGCTCGCGATCGCGTCGCTGAACGTGTTGTTTCGCGACATCGAGTTCCTGGTGTCGGCGCTGCTACTGCCGCTCTTCTTCCTGACGCCCGTGCTCTATCCGCTCAACGATCCGCAGATCGCCAGGCGCGACTGGGTCGTCGAGCTCATCCACTGGGGGAACCCGCTCTCGCCGCTGATCGGGGCGCTGCGGGATCCGCTCTTCTACGGCCGTTTGCCCGGCCTCGGCGACACGATCTACACGGTTGTCGCAGCCCTCGCGGCCCTTGCGCTCGGCGCTTACGTCTTCAGCCGCGTCGACGACCAGATCGCGGTCGAGGTGTGAGTCGAGGGAAGACCGTCCGCTAGTCCCAGAGCGGTGTTGAGACGGGCGCACGGGCGGAGCCCGCACGCCCTTTACGTCGGCTTGCGCGAGCGAAGCCTCAGTCGAAGTCTGATCCGCGCGTCGTAGACCCAGGGCTCGTCCCCTTCGGGCTGCCACGCGGGCAGGCCCGCCACCTCGGTGTTCGGCTCGAGCGGAGGGAGCAGGGACGGCAGGACGAGCGGATGCGCGAACCCGGGGTTGCGTCCTCCACCTGGCGCGTACGGCTCGAGCTCGGCAGGCGGCCGACGCGACTCGATCGACCCGCCGACCGCTGCGTATCCCTCCATGTGCGCGGCGTAGACCCGTTCCTCCCAGTCGGGGTCGAGGTCGGCGTTCGGAGGCAGGTGGGCGCGTGCCGCCGCAGCATCGCGAGGTGCGACGTCGACGTCGAGGTGCGGCGAGTAGTTGCCGAGCTCGGCGAGCCAGAAGCGCCGCTCGTCGACGAGATCGAAGGCGAGGCGATAGAGGCCCGGCGGGATGGGACCGCGGAGTTCGAGGTCTCGTTCGATGCGCTCTCCGGGCGCGGAGCTCAGCTCGTAGCGCAGGCCGTCCCAGACGATCGGATTGCCGCGGCCGTCCAGCCAGTGGTACGAGAGGTTGAGGCCGCGCCAGGGCGCCGTGCCCGCGTTCTCGAGCTGAACCCGCGCGCGAGTCAGCGAGCCGGCCTGCGGCGGCTCGAGCTCGTAGCCGAGCCAGCGCACCGCGAGCGGGCCTGCAGGAACGGGATGCTCACCGACTGGTCCCAGAGCCGGACTAGCCTACGTGGCGTGGAGCCGCTTCTCGTGAGGGCGTGCCGGCGCGAGCCCGTCGAGCGCACGCCGGTCTGGTTCATGCGCCAGGCGGGCCGATCGCTGCCGGAGTACCGCGAGCTGCGGAAGCGTTACGGGCTCTTCGACATCGTCGCGGAGCCGGAGCTCTGCGCCGAGGTGACGCTGCAGCCGGTTCGACGGCACGACGTCGACGCGGCGGTGATGTTCACGGACATCATGTTCCCCGTCCTCGGCATGGGTGTCGAGGTCGAGCTGGTCGAGAACGTCGGGCCGGTGATCTCCTCGCCGATACGCAGTCGCGCCGATGTGGATCGCCTGCTCGTCCCGGAGCCGGATGAGTCTGTGCCGGCAATTCTCGAGGCCGTGCGACTCGTTCGTGCAGCGCTGCGAGACGACCAGGCCGTGATCGGCTTCTGCGGCGGCCCGTTCACCGTCGCCGGCTACCTGATCGAAGGGAAGCCGAGCCGCGAGTTCGCGACCGTCAAGGCGATGATGTACGGCGAGCCCGACACCTGGCATGCGCTGATGGACAAGCTCGCGAGCACGTTCGCGCGCTACGTCGCGGCGAAGGCGCGGGCCGGCGCCGACGTCATTCAGGTCTTCGACTCGTGGGTCGGCGCGCTGTCGCCGTCGGACTACGAAGAGTTCGCGGCGCCGTACTCAGCGCGCATACTCGCTGCGGTCGACGTCCCGACGATTCATTTCGGTACGGGCACGGCGACGCTGCTGTCATCGATGACCGACGCAGGCGGCGACGTGATCGGGCTCGACTGGCGGATTCCCCTCGACCGAGGGTGGGCGGAGGTGGGCGACGACCGGGGAGTGCAGGGCAATCTCGATCCAGCCGTCCTGCTGGGCCCGTGGGAGCGAATCGAGTCCGAAACGCGCGCTATTCTCGCGCGTGCCGGAGGGCGGCCGGGTCATGTATTCAACCTTGGGCACGGTGTGCCACCCGAAACAGACCCGGCCGTTCTCGGGCGTCTGACGGAGCTGGTGCACGAGGCGACCGTGAAAGCTCGCGTGTGAAAGCAGCGGTCGTGCTGATGGCCTACGGCTCGCCGGAGCGGTTGGCCGACGTTCCCGCGTACTACGCCGACATCCGTGGCGGCCGTCCCATTCCTGCGGAGCTGATGGAGGACCTCGTCGAGCGCTACCGCAGGCTCGGGATCGAGGACGAGTCGCCGCTGAACGCGATCACCGAGGAGACACGCGCGGCACTCGAGCGCGAGCTCGGCGACGTGCCCGTAGTCACCGGCATGAAGCACTGGACGCCGCGCATCGTGGAGGCCGCGAACGCCGCGGTGGGCGCCGGAGCTGACACGGTGGTCGGCCTGGTGCTCGCGCCCCATTTCTCGTCGATGTCGATTGCGGGCTACCGCCACCAGCTGGTGAGCGCGCTGGGCGGCCGCGCCGAGCTCGCCTTCATCGAGAGCTGGCACGACGAGCCTGGCTTCATCGACCTCCTGGCGGAGCGCGTGCGCGGTACGGATGCGCACGTCGTCTTCACAGCGCACTCGCTGCCAGCGCGGGTTCTCGATTCTGGCGACCCCTACAAGGACCAACTCCTGGAGACCGCCCAGCTGGTCGCAGAGCGCGCAGCGCTCGAGACCTGGTCGTTCTCTTTCCAGAGCGAGTCCCAGACCGGCGAGCCGTGGCTCGGGCCCGACATCCTCGACCACCTGAGGGAGCTGCACGACCGCGGGGTTCGCGACGTGCTGGTCTGCCCGGTCGGCTTCGTCGCCGACCATCTCGAGATCCGCTGGGATCTCGACCACGAGGCCGCGGAGCTGGCCGGAGAGCTCGGCCTGGGCTTCCGGAGGATCGAGATGCCGAACGCCGACCCGGCGTTCGTGCGGGTACTCGCCGGGCTGGTGCGACGGGCCCTCTCGGTACCCTCGGAAGCGTGATTCGACCCGGCGAGATCGCCTCCGAGCATGCCTCGCGGCACTTCAAGGTCTATCCGCGCGAGGCGAGGCGGCTGAAGGACGTCGTGGTCGCGCGCCGCCGGTCACGGCCCGCAGAGGTGAGGGCGCTCAGTGACGTGTCCTTCCACGTCGATCCCGGCAGCGCGATCGGGCTCGTCGGGCGCAACGGCTCCGGTAAGACGACGCTGCTGCGGCTGCTCTCGGGGATCATCAAGCCGACCTCCGGCAGCGTCGACGTCGGCGGTCGCGTCGGCTCGCTGCTCGAGCTCGGCGCCGGCTTCCATCCGGACCTGACCGGCCGGGAGAATGTCTTCCTCAACGGCTCGATCCACGGCCTCAAGCGCGCCTACGTGCGCGAGCAGCTGGACGAGATCGTCGCCTTCGCCGGGCTCGAGGAGTTCATCGACCTGCCCGTGCGCACGTACTCGTCGGGGATGTACATGCGCCTCGGGTTTGCGATCGCGGCGCACATCGACGCGGACATCCTCCTGCTGGACGAGGTCTTCGCGGTCGGTGACGAGCAGTTCCAGCGGAAGTGCTTCGGCAAGATCTTCGAGTTCAAGCAGGGCGGCGGCACGATCGTGTTCGTCTCGCACGACGCAGCCGCGGTCGAGCGGCTCTGCGACCGGGCCGTGCTCCTGCGCGCTGGACGTGTCGAGTTCGACGGGCCGACGCATGATGCGATCGTGCGCTACAGGCAGCAGCTTGCCGGTGACCTCGATCCCGCGGAGCGCGGCGCCGGCCTGAAGGAATGGGGGAGCGGCGATGCGCGGATCGAGGGTGTGGAGCTCCTCGGCGCGGACGGCGGGGCGCGCACGCAGTTCCTCGCGGGCGAGCCGCTGACGCTGCGGTTGCGCGTCGCCTCGCCGCAGGCGATCGCCCCGCCGAGGCTGTCGCTCGAGTTGCGCGACGCGTCAGGCTTGCTCGTCGCGGGCTCGGGTCGCTCGACTGGGGAGCTTGGCTGGGATCGGCGAACGACGGAGCTCGCGGTCCGCTTCGAGGTCGAGCAGCTGCCGCTCGCAGACGGACGCTTTCAGCTGCGGCTCGGCCTGACGGACGAGACGGGAGAGCGGCTGTACCACTGGCTCGACGATGCGCTCGCGTTCGTCGTCTACCCGTCGGGCGAGGAGCGCGGCGTGGTGCGGCTCGAGGGCCGCTGGACCGGGGAGGAAATCGGCGCAGCGACGGAAAGGGTCGCGACATGAGCTCCCGCACCTGTCCGGACTGGCCGCAGCTGATGGAGTACGCGCCCGACCTGCAGTTCAAGCACTACACCGTCGCCGAGGCGAAGCTCCCGGGCGAGGCGCTGATGACCATCCCCGACGTGAAGCTCGAGTCTGTCGCGATCTGCTGCGACCTCGAGCGGCACGTCTTCTATGCGGCGCACACGGATCCGGAAGTCGCGGAAGCGCTCCGCGCGACGCACTGGTACGAGCTGGCCGAGTGGACGTCGAGCGGCCCGGGCACTGCGTTCGGCTAAGTCCTCACTCTCGGCTCATTTTCGTCAAGACAGTCCCTCGGTCGTGACGGAACCAGACACGTTCTAGGGACAGTCCCTCGGTCGTGACCGAACCAGACACGTTCCAGGGACAGTCCCTCGGTCGTGACCGAACCAGACACGTTCCAGGGACAGTCCCTCGGTCGTGACCGAACCAGAAACGTTCCAGGGACAGTCCCTCGGTCGTGACCGAACCAGACACGTTCCAGGGACAGGCCCCCAAGACTGAGACTAGACAGTGACCGGAGTGAGGAGCGATTCGCCGCGCTCGAAGGCCAGGACGTTGTCCACGACGATCCGCGTCATCGCTTCGCGCGTCTGCCGCGTGGCGCTGCCGAGGTGTGGGGTGAGGACGACGTTCCGCAGGGGCAGTAGCTCCGCCGGAACATGCGGCTCGTGCGCGAAGACGTCGAGCCCCGCGCGCAGGCGGCCCGACACGAGCTCCGCTACGAGCGCCGTCTCCTCCACGATCTCACCGCGCGCCGTGTTGACGAAGCACGCACCGTCGCGCAGCAAGGCCAGGCGCCGTGCATCGATGAGGCCGCGCGTCTCGGGCGTCAGCGGCGCATGGATGCTGACGATGTCCGACTCCGCAATCAGCGCGTCGAGCTCGCGGTACACGCCGAGGTCCGTCTCGGCAGGCGTTCGCTGCGCGTAGAGCACGCGCAGCTCGAACCCCTGCGCGCGCCGCGCGACCGCCTGACCGATCCGCCCGAGCCCGACGATCCCGAGTGTCGATCCGGTCAGCTCCTCGGAGACGATCCCGTTGGTCCATTGCGCCGTCCACTCGCCGGCCCGAACGCGCGCGTCGCCCTCCACCACGCGTCGCCGCGCAGCCAGGATCAGCGCGAACGTCAGATCCGCCGTCGCAGCCGACAGGACGCCGGGCGTGTTCGTCACAGCGATGCCCCTGCGGGCCAGCTCCTCAATGCCGAGCCGGTCGTAGCCGACGCTGTAGTTCGCGACGAGCCGTAGGCCTGGGAGAAGCTCGAGGGGTACCGGCTCGTTCGCGACGATCAGCGCCTCGACCTCGAGCCGGGGCGACTCGAGCTCGGCGAGGGCCCGCACCTCGACGTCCCCGAGCTCGTCGAAGGCCGGGCCGGGATAACGGTGCGTGGCGAGAACCTTCAAGGGATGAGTCTCCCATGCC
>CATPAS010000353.1 GCA_955652075.1 uncultured Gaiellaceae bacterium
ACGAGGTGGTGATCTTCGGGACGGACGAGAACGGTGCCGAGATCGTCGCTCGGTACGGATGGCTCAAAGAGCCGGGCAAGCAGGCGGGGAGAATGCTCGTCACCGCGCGAGACGGGAAGATCCAGAAGCTGACCGTGACTTTCGAGGAGTGACTCGTCGTGGCGTGCTGCTGTTCGCCGCGATGTGCATCATCTGGGGGATCCCCTATCTGATGATCCGCGTGGCGGTGCGAGAGCTCGCGCCCGTCACGATGGTCTTCCTGAGGACGGGGCTCGCTGCGGCCTTGCTCGTGCCGTTGGCCGCGCGACGTGGGGAGCTGCGGGTGTTGCTCGGTCGCTGGCGGCCGCTGCTCGCCTACACGGCCGTCGAGGTCGCGTTGCCGTGGCTGCTGCTCGGTCATGCCGAGACGAGACTGACGAGCTCGCTGACGGGACTACTGATCGCAGCGGTCCCGCTGGTCGTGGCGCTGATCGTCACGCTGAGCGGGGAGCGCACGCGGCTCGGCAGCCGCCGGTGGTTTGGCCTTCTCGTCGGGATCGGCGGCGTCGGTGCGATCGTCGGTCTCGACGTCGGGCAGATCGACCGCGTCGCGCTCGGTGAGCTCGCGCTGGTCGCCGTCTGCTACGCCGTCGGCCCACTGATCCTCGCGCGCCTGCTGGGTGGACTGCCTGCGCTCGGCATCGTCGCCGCCTCGCTGGCCCTCTCCGCCATCTTCTACGCACCGCTTGCTGCCGCCAACTGGCCCTCCGCGTTCCCGTCCGCGCACGTGGTCGAGTCCGTTGTGGGCCTCGCGGTCGTCTGCTCGGCGGCGGCGTTCCTCATCTTCTTCGCGCTGATCAGGGAGGTGGGCCCGGTGCGCGCAATGGTGTTCACCTACGTGAATCCGGCGGTGGCGGCGGCGCTCGGCGTGACGCTTCTGAACGAGCGGCTCACCCTCGGCATGGTGATCGGCTTCGCGCTGGTGCTCGCCGGCTGCGTCCTCGCGACGGGCGGCACTCCCGAGGTTGTCGCCGAGCCGTAATGCTCGTCACTCCGCGAACCGGCAGAATCCGTGAACTGATCGTGACTTTCGAGGAGGACTGACTTGGAGCTCTTGCACACCTGCTACCGCATCACCGACATCGATCGGTCGGTCGCGTTCTACGAAGCGCTCGGCTTCGAGGATCGTAGGCGCATGCCGATCCGCGAGGAGGCGATCAACGTCTTCATGGGCCTGCCCGGCGACGAGGACCGGCTCGAGCTGACGTACAACTTCGGCGTCGACTCGTATGACATCGGCACCGGCTACGGGCACATCGCAGTGAGCGTCGACGACATCGACGAGACGCTCGCGCGACTCAAGGAGCAGGGAATCGAGCCGGAACGCGAGCCCTATCGCGTGCGCGAAGGCGGTTCGCGGATCTGCTTCGTCCGGGACCCGGACGGCTACCGGATCGAGCTGATCGACCGCAGCGGGAGATAAGCGAGTTCCGACTACCGAGAAGCGGCCAACGAGCGGATCGCCCGCGTAAAGACTCCAACTCTTGCAGGTGGCACGGGTCCGGCCGGCAACTCGACGACGAACGAGGTCGTACCCGCGAGTGAGTGGTTCTCCCACCCCGTCGCCGAGCCGGGATACCGCGTGAGGCGACGCAGCGGCAGGCCGACCAGCGAGGCGAACCGCCGCTCGACGCTCACGTCTCCGCCGGACTCGTCCACTAGGTCGAGCTGCTGGTGGAACCAGATCGAGACCTGCGGCCGCACGCGCAGCACCAGACGCTGTGCGATCCGGCTCTCGGGCTCGGAGAGTGGGCGCCGGCCCGAATAGAACGTGTTGCCCGGCGACCCCAGAGGGCGCCACTGCCAGGGAAAGTTGCGGTTGAGGTCGACGCGGTCGGCGTTTTGACGCGTTTGCGCGGCGACTCCATCCGGATTCAGGTCGGGCACGATCCAGAGATCCGTGCCGCGTGGAGAACGGCCCAGGGCGAGCGCGTCGGCGATTGCGATTCCCGCGGGCTCGTTGCCGTGTATGCAGCCGACGACGAGAACCTTGCGTGGACTGGCCGGATCCCCGACCTCGAAAGCCCGAATAGGACGACCTTGCACCGACTGGCCCAGCACCATCGCTCTGCGCACCTCGTGGTGGACCGGCGTGCTGGGAGTGGGGAGCATCGGGTGAGCGCCATTCTGGCTGATGTTCTCCCGTCTCGCCGCGGTCAGCTCGGCCTCACACGTGTACGCCGCGGCTCCGGAGCAATAGCGGTCTCTCGACACACTTCCAGCACCCACGCGTGACAGATTGCCGGCTACGTTGCCTGTCGTGGCGACAGCGACGACAAGGCGTAAGAAGACGACCGCAACGCCGTGGGGCCTGGCACACACCGTCGAGCAGTTGACGCTCCCGCAGCGCGCGGGGGAGAAGCGGTTCGCCTCCGTGGTCCAGCTCCTCGAGAGCGACAAGGGCGAGCGATTCGTGCGGTTCGCGTATACGACCGGCGGCGTAGCGCGACGCGGGCCCGTGACGTTGCGCCTGCGCGACCTCGAGCGGCTACGTGCAGGCCTCGCCGAGCATCCGGAGCTCGCCGAGGCGTTCAACCTCGGAGGTGGGGCCTAGACGCCGGCCAGTGTGCGCTCGCGCGCGGCCTCGACGAGCGAGGAAAGGATCAGGGCGCCGTCCGCAGACCCGAGCAGCGGGTCCACTGCGTGCTCCGGATGCGGCATCAGCCCCATCACGTTTCCGCGTTCGTTGACGACGCCCGCTACGTCATTTCGAGAGCCGTTGACGGGCTCTTTGTAGCGAAGCACGATCTGGCGTCTCGCCTCGAGCTCGTCATAGAGGGCGTCGTCGGCGAACCAGCAGCCTTCACCATGCTTTACCGGAATCGTGAGGCGTTCCCCTTCGGCACAGCGGGAGGTAAACGGCGTGTCGCTGCGCTCGACGACGAGGAGGACGTCGCGGCACACGAAAGAGAGCGAGTCGTTCCGGCGGAGCACGCCCGGCAACAGGCCGGCCTCGCACAGGATCTGGAAGCCGTTGCAGATCCCAAGGACGAGCCCACCTTGCGCGGCGAATGCTGCGACCGCTTCCATGGCCGGTGCGAACCGCGCGATCGCGCCGCAGCGCAGGTAGTCACCGTAGGAGAAGCCGCCCGGGAGAACGATCGCGTCGAGCTCGGGCAACTCGGTCTCCGTGTGCCACACGAAGACGGCCTCCGCGTCCAGCGCGGCGAGCGCCCACAATGCGTCGCGGTCGTCGCAGGCGCCGGGGAAGCGGAGGACCCCGATTCGCGGCTGCGGGCTATTCACCAGGCGTCTCCGCGAGCTCGATCTCGTAGCTTTCGATCAGCGGATTGGCCAGTAGCTGCTCGCACATACGCTCGACCTCCGCACGGGCGCCCGCGAGGTCGTTCGACTCCACCTCCAGATCGACCACACGGCCGACACGCGCCTCGCCGACCGCAAAGCCGAGCTGGCGCAGCGACGACTCGACCGCCTGACCCTGAGGATCGAGGATGCCGTGCTTCGGCCGAACCAGGACGGTGGCCCTCATCGGAGCACCACCTCGGGGTTTGCGAGGTAATCGTCGAAGCCGATGCCCGTAAGCCGCTCGAAGGCCTCCACGTAGCGTGCCCGGGTGCCTGCGACAACGCCGTCGGGAAGCTCCGGGCCCGGGGGCGCCTTGTCCCAGCCGAGTGTCTCGCAGTAGTCGCGGACGAACTGCTTGTCGTACGACGGCTGGGCGCCGCCGGGCGCGTACTCGTCGGCAGGCCAGAAGCGCGACGAATCAGGTGTCAGAGCCTCGTCGCCGAGGACGAGACGCCCCTCCTCGTCGAGGCCGAACTCGAACTTCGTGTCGGCGATCAGGATTCCGCGCCGGCGTGCGTGCTCCGCGGCGTGCCGGTACAGGGCGATGGAGACGCGCTCAACCTCGGCGAAACGGTCGGCGCCGACCAGCTCGGCTGCCTGTTGACGGTCGATGTTCTCGTCGTGGCCGGTCGTGGCCTTCGTCGCCGGCGTGAAGATCGGTTCCGGCAGCTGGGCGGACTCGATAAGACCGGTCGGGAGTGCGTGGCCGCAGACAGCGCCCGTTGCTGTGTAGTCCTTCCAGCCAGATCCTGCGAGGTAACCGCGCACGACGCACTCGATCGGCAGCATTTCGAGCCGCCGGCACTCCGTTGAGCGTCCGTCCGAGCGGAGAGCCAGTAGGTGGTTTTCGCAGGTCTCGCGCGTGCGCGTGAACCAGAAGCCGGACAGGCCGGTGAGGACGCGGCCCTTGTCCGGGATGTCGGTTGGCAGCACGACGTCGAACGTCGAGATGCGGTCACTGGCAACGAGGAGCAACCGCTCCTCGTCGAGGGCGTAGAGCTCGCGAACCTTCCCGCTGCCCACGTGGAGTGCGGCCTCAGGCATGGACTGGTACCTCCTTCTGGACGAGGGCGTGCAAGCGGTCGAAGACGGTGTCGACGTGACGGACAGTCGCGTCCAGGTCGAAGACTGCGTCGATGTCTACCCGTCCCGCGATCTCGGGATCCGCGCGGACGAGCTCGCGGAAATCCGACTCCTCCTCCCAGGCGCGCATCGCGTGCCGCTGGACCAGGCGGTAGGCGCCGTCGCGAGCAAGACCCGCGTCCACGAGCGCAAGCAGAAGCCGGTGGCTGAAGACGAGCCCGTGGCTGGCCTCGAGGTTGCGGCGCATGCGTTCCGGATACACCTCGAGCCCGGTCACGACCCAGGAGAAGCGGTCGAGCATGTAGTCGAGCGCGAGGAACGAGTCAGGGATCACGACGCGCTCGGCAGACGACTGCGAGATGTCGCGCTCGTGCCAGAGGGGGACGTTCTCGAGACCGACGAGCGCGTTTGCGCGCACGACGCGCGCAAGGCCGCAGATGCGCTCGGCGACCTTCGGGTTCCGTTTGTGCGGCATCGCCGACGACCCCTTCATCCCCTTGCCGAACGGCTCTTCGACCTCGCGGACTTCTGTGCGGGCGAGGTGCCGGATCTCGGTGGCGAAGCGCTCGAGCGACGTGGCGGCGAGCGCGAGCGCGGAGAGCAATTCGGCCTGGCGATCGCGGGCGATCACCTGCGTCGAGACCGGGTCGGGCTCCAGTCCCAAGCGTTCGCAGGCGATGCGCTCGACCTCGGGATCGACCTGCGCGTACGTGCCCACCGTCCCGGACAGCTGCCCGACACGATTCGTCTCGAGCGCGCGTGCGACGCGGCCACGCGTGCGATCGAGCTCGAACGCCCAGCCTGCGAGCTTCCAGCCAAAGGTCGTGGGCTCGGCATGAACGCCGTGCGACCGGCCGATGCAAATGGTGTGACGGTGCTCTTCAG
>CATPAS010000354.1 GCA_955652075.1 uncultured Gaiellaceae bacterium
ACGCTCGCGAGGTGATACGTCGCGGTGCCGTCCCCTCGGATGAGCGTGATCCCCTCGAAGCGCTCGCCGAGCTGGGCGCCGGCCTCGCGGTAACGCTCCTGCCGCTCGCTCTGCCGCACCGGCCCGTCCTCCCACCCCAGGCCGAGCCACTCCAGGTCGAAGATGATCTCCTCCTCCCCGCCGGGCACGTTTCGCTGCGGGTCGGTGTCGTCGATCCGGAGCAGCATCCAGTCGCCGAGGCTCCGATTGGCGACGGCGCTGAGGGCGTTACCGACGTGTAGGGAGCCGGTCGGGCTCGGAGCGAAGCGGACTCTCTTCATCTCCACGCCAGTCTACGAGCCGGGTCCATAGCGCCCACACGCATACCGAGGCGATGACGATCAGGCTCCAGGCGACGGTCACGTGCGGCTGCGCGACGTTCGGGATCGCCCAGGTCGTCCAGCCACGCTTCACGACCTGCTCGAACCAGAAGTCGTTGGCGTAGTTTGCGAACCCGTAGCAGAACATGAGGGCCAGGTATGCCGCGAGCGCCTGCCGCAGGCCGTAGCGCCTCACTTCGCCGACCCGACGCGAGAGCAGAAACGCAGTCAGCACGAGCAGCAAGCCGTCCATGCCGTGGTGATGTCCGTGGTGCACCGCTGCGATGAAATTGGGAAGGCCCGGTCGCTCGGGCAGATACTCGCGGCTCAGGAACAGCCTCCCGAGCCCCGGCACACCGTTCGAGTACAGGCCGAGGTCCGCAGTGAGCCACGGCAGCGCTCCAACCGTAAGGACGAGGGCGAATGCGATGCGGAACCAGTCGGCTCTGCGCCACGGCCGTGCCGCGAGCCCGCCGGCTCTGGCCACGGCGTACGTCAGCAGGAGCACGAGCAACACGCCAACCGCAGGCAGGGCGTTCACGGGCTTCGCATCGAGGTTGGCCTCGGCGACCACTCCCGGCCAAAACGTCACCGCGCAGAGCACCGCGGCCACGATCGCCACGACCCGGTACCCCCGACCTGGGAGCCGCTCGTAGAGGAGCGCGACCAGCGCAAGGGCCACGAGTGAGAGAGGGAAGTTGGTGAAGACCACCGCGCGGCTCAGCCCGCCTTTGATGCCGCTGCCGGAGCCGGACACGTGGTAAAGCCCGGGTAAGCGGCTGTACGTCACCACGATCTCGGCTGTGACGACGGCGAAGAGCATCCAGACGAGAGGGACCTCGACCGGCAGCGGAGCGGCCTGTGGTTTTCCTGTCTGCAAGATCAGCCGCCGTCCAGGTTACGCTCGCCGTCATGGAAGGTCTACTGCTTGCCTGGTTCACAGAGCACGGGCGTGATCTGCCGTGGCGGAGGACTCGCGATCCGTACGCGGTCCTCGTCTCGGAGGTCATGCTGCAGCAGACCCAGGTGGAGCGCGTCATCCCGCGTTATCTCGCCTGGTTGGAACGGTGGCCGACTGTGGCGGCGCTCGCAGCGGCGTCGCCGGCGGACGTCATCCGGGAGTGGCAAGGACTGGGCTACAACCGTCGCGGCCTGAACCTGCATTGCGCGGCGCGGCGAATCGCGGCGGACGGCTGGCCGGATGACCTGACGGAGCTCCCGGGCGTCGGGCCGTACACGGCTGCAGCAGTCGCGAACTTCGCGCTCGGCCGTGACGTCCTGCCGGTGGACACGAACGTGAGTCGCATCCAGGAACGGACGGGCCACCGCTTCTCCGCGGCAGCCGGCCAGGCGTTGATGGATCTCGGCGCGACGGTGTGCCTGGCACGCATCCCGCGCTGTGGCGTCTGTCCGCTTGCGTCGGCATGTCCCTCCCGAGGCCGGCGCTATGAGCCGCTGCGCAAGCAGTCCCGCTTCGAAGGCTCGTTCCGCCAACGGCGTGCGCAGACGCTGCGACTGGTGGCGGAGAGCGAGCGTCCGTTGAGCGACCTCGACCGCGACGCCGTCCAATCTCTAGCCCAGGACGGCCTCGTCCGGGTCGCACCATGTGGAACATTCGTCACGCTTCCGTAACCGTGTCCGACACCAGGCCGTGGCGAAAAGTGACGACACGGCAAGCGGCTCCGCTACAACGATTCGGCCAGATGCGGCACGACTTGGTGACCCGCACGGCACGGTGTCCGACACCATGACGTCGCTGCGAGGGACACGTCTCGACGGCACCGCGTTAGACCGGCTGGGCTACGATCCGAGCCGTGACCGCTTCGATCTGGTTCTACCTCTTCCCGCTCTACATCATCGGCGGGCTGCTGCTCGTGCTCGGGGTGTTCGCGCTCCTCGGCCGGATCCAGGGCGGCCGCTTCCTCAAGCCGATCCTCAACTTCATGATGAAGCTGCCGCTGGTCGGGCGCCTGATGAAGAAGGCATCCCAGGCTGCGCTCGAGCGCCAGAACCCCGAGCTCGCGAGCGCGGTCAAGAAGCTGGAGCGCTCAGGCGTCGCCCGCGATCCAATGCGCGCCCAGCAGGCACTTTCGAGGCTCAGCGCTTCCGAACGTCAGGCCTACCTCGACGCGACTGCCGACCAGACCGAGAACATCGCGCAGAACCGCCAGATGCGCCGCCAGCTCGAACGGGCCCGCAAGGGCAAGCGCCGCTAGAGCGGATGCCGTAGCCAGACGTTCGGCTCGGCGTGACGGCCCCTGCCGTCGCGTACGTAGAGCGGAGCAAGCATCTCCGGGACGATGTATTCGCCGTCGTCCGGGAACTGCATCCCGGTCCACTCTTCCCAGTCCGACACCGGGCAGTCCATGATCATCGACTCGGGCGCCGGAGCGAAGATCTCGCCGCCGATGCGTTCGTGCACGCGGATCCACGGATCGAAATGCGAGCCGTCCGGCCGGCGCCACTCCATGTAGCGCTCGATCGGGATCAACGGGTACCGGGCCTTTAGCGTCGGCCGGACGGGAGCGATCAGCTCACGTAGCCCACCTGCCGCAGCGGCGCCGCGCATCTCCTCCAGCATCCTCGCCGCGAGACCCTGTGACTGGCGGTCCGGCCGCACCGAGATCGCGAGGGCCGAAAGCACCGTCGGCTCGCGCTCGCTTTCGAACGCACGCAGGAACGCCTCGTCCCAGCCCGCCGGCAGATCTGCATCGCTCCCGTCCCACGGAGTCGGCACCGAATGCAACTCGGCCACCAACTCGTCGCCGTCGACCAAGGCCAGCTGGAAGTCCGGGAAGTCCTCATACAGCCGACCCCAGTACTTGTTCCCGGGAACGTTGTTCTGCAGGTACTCGGGAAACGTCTGCCGCGACAGGACCTCGAACCGGATCGCCCGCAGATCCGGCTCGTCCGCGTAGCGAACGAGCTTCACGAGGATTCGACGAGCGCAACCGCCTGCGCAGCGAGACCTTCGCGCCGGCCCGTGAAGCCCAGGCCGTCGGTCGTCGTCGCGCGCACATTCACCATTGCACCGACGACCGAGCTGAGCGTGTCGGCCATCTCGACGCGGCGCTCCGAGATACGCGGCTCTTCGCCGATCAGCACGCAATCGGCATTCACCACCGCGCCGCCCGCCTCGCGCACGCGCGCCACCGCGTCACGGAGCAGATCCAGAGACGAGACTCCCTTCGGCGTGGACGCGCCGGAGGGAAACAACGAGCCGATGTCGGCGAGCCCGGCCGCGCCCAGGACGGCGTCGATCAACGCGTGCGTGATCACGTCTCCGTCCGAGTGGCCTGCCAGACCGCGCGGCGAATCGAATTCGACGCCGCCGAGCACGAGTGGCGCGCCGTCCTCGAACGCGTGCGCGTCGACGCCGATCCCGACGCGCAGGCTCATCCGAGCGGCTCCTGCCGTCCGCGACGCCGCTCGAACACCGTCACCGTCTCGTAGCCCGCAGCGCGCAGGAGCTCGAGGGCCCGGTCGAAGTCCCGCCCGACGACGTCCGGCGAGTGCGCGTCGGAGGCGAGCGTGACGGGAACGTCGCGCGCGCGGCACGCGGCCAGAAACTCGGGATGCGGATAGAGCTCGCGAACCGGCTTGCGAAGTCCCGCTGTCGAGACCTCCACGGCGACGCCGGAATCCGCGATCGCATCCACCACCGGTCCGTAATCGAACGAGGCCGCACGAGCGCCGAAGATCTTCACGAGATCGGGATGCGAGAGCGAGTCGAACAGGTCACTACGCGCAGCCGCCGCAAGCTCCTCGAAGTACAGCCGCCATGCTTCCTCGACGCCAACGGCGTCCACCAACCGAGGCTCCCCGTCCACGGCGAGCTCGCCGATGTAGTGCACCGACCCGAGCAGGTAGTCCCATGGATACGGCGCCAGGATCTCCCGCGTCTCGTCCTCTCGGCCCGGTGCGTAGTCCACCTCGAGCCCGAGCTTCACGGGCAGCCCCCTCCCGCGCGCGACCACGACCGCCTCGACGTACGGCTCGATGTCGTACACACAAAGGTCGGTCATGTAAGGCACCGTCCACAGCGAGCGCGTCTGCTTGAAGTAGTAGATGTGCTCCGTGAACCCGATCTCGTCCACGCCGGCCGCATGAGCCGCTTCGACGAATGGATCGACCGACCACGTGTCGTGCGCGATCTCCTCATTCCCATTGCGGAGGTGCATGTGGTAGTCGACGATCACAGCAGCGCGGCGACGCGCTCGAGGTCGGCGACGTCCGTGATCTTGATCAGCTGCGGGTCGCCGTCGACGACCTTGACGCGCCCGCCGCGCGCCTCGACCAAGGAAGAGCAATCGCTCGCTGTGGCCACGTCGCCCTTGGCGTAGGCGTCACGCAGCACGGAAGCCACGAATGCCTGGGGCGTCTGCACTGCACGTAACTCGTCCCTGTCGAGAGTCTCGACGACCCGACCCTCGTCGTCGACCCGCTTGATCGTGTCCGCCAGCGCCAACCCGGGCAAGGCTCCGTCCCAGCCCTCGTTCAACGCCGTCAGCACGCGCTCGATCACCTCGTCCGAGACCAACGGGCGCGCTGCATCGTGGACGAGCACGACCGCAGCATCGTCGGGTACCTCCCCCAGCGCCCGCGCGACCGACTCGCCCCGGGTTGCCCCGCCGGTTACGCACGCGCTCACCTTGCTGCAGCCGAGCTCCTCGGCGAGCAGGATCGCAGGCTCTTCCCAGCCTGGAGGAGCGGCGACCACGATGAAGTCCACCCACTCGGAGTCATCGAGACGCTTCAGGCTCTGGGCAAGCAGCGGCTCGTCGCCGAGCCGCGCGAATGCTTTCGGACGATCGGCACCGAGCCGGTCCCCGCTACCCGCTGCAGCGAGGACGGCCCAGACGCTCACCTCGAGGAGGCGCGCGCCTTTGTCTTCGGCTTGGCTTTCGCGGCCGGCTTCGCGGCGGTCTTGCGGGCGGCCGGCTTCGCGGCGTTCTTGGACGCGACCTTCGCGGGCTTCGCGGTGGTGGTCTTCTTGCCACCGTTGATGCTGCCGTTCGAGCTGCCCACGAGGACCCCGTCGAGCCACTCGGCGGCCTCCTCCTCGTCCATGTCCTTCGCGTACATCAGCTCGCTGGCCAGGATCTTCTTGGCCTTGACGAACATCTGCTTCTCGCCGGTCGACAGACCCTTCTCGCTGTCGCGCAGGGACAGGTTCCGGACAACCTCCGCCAACTCGAGGATGTCGCCGGGCTTCATCTTGTCGCGGTTGTGCTTGAAGCGGCGGTTCCAGTTCTTGGGCATCGCCGTTCCACCACCGGTCAACGCCTTGACGACGACCTTCACCATGTCC
>CATPAS010000355.1 GCA_955652075.1 uncultured Gaiellaceae bacterium
AGGTCGAGGCAGAAGCACGCTGATCTACCTGCGCTCTGCACCAGCAGCCATAGCCGCCGCGGGCTAGGCTCGACGCAACGCAGTGGACCGACGGAAAGCGTATGACGTGGTGCGCAAGACCGGGGATGAAGCCGAAAGGGTCGCGGAGAAAACGGACCCGCGTACATAGAGCGGACGGTCTTTCCGGTGCGCGCTAACCGAACTTCAGGGCCGTCTCACCCTTTCGAGGGACGCCGGCCTCTGAGACCTCACTTAGTGTCGATCGCGGCGTCGCGGGGGAGGGGCGTCTCTGCGGCAGGTCGTTCCTCCCCACGCGCGTCGATTCTCCCGAGAGTTGCGACCGGGGAGGCGTCCTGGGCCGCTCATGGCCGTGAGCGCGCGACTGTTTAGCGAGGCAATCTTTCGGAGTGCGTTGACGTCTCACTTGAATGAGGCCGCCGGTTTCGACGGCGTAGCTGGAAGGAGGCCACGCTTTGTTCAGACTCATCACGATTGGTATCTCCGCGGTGGTGTGCATCGGCCCAACCGTCAGCGTCGCCAATCCGGCGACTACGCCCAGCGGCCGCCTCACAGGAAAGACGCAGATCTCATTCGGCTGCCCAGGGCCCACGACCGAACCGCCCAGCTGCAATCCCTGGCGCCCATTCGCTCATGCCCGTTTCTCCCTCGCGCAGCGTGCATCCCGCGGCGACCCCATCCCGGGCACACGCCGCGCCGTCGCGTCCGATGCGCGTGGTCGCTTCGTGCTCCGCTTGCCCGCTGGTAGCTACCTCATCACTCCCCTGCCTCAGCAAAACACCCACGGCGGCACGCCTGTGATCGTTCACGTCCGAGCTGGCGAATCCACGATCACATTTGTCCGCTTCGAAGGCTTCCCGCAGATGGAATAACCAACGCAGCACTCCGAAGCTGACCGCCAAGAAGAGGGCCGGATGCCTACGGCAGCCGCAGTCGGTAAGAGGTCTGGCCTTCGTCTTCCCCTTCGCCGCAGATTCCCGACCAGAGCCACCCGGCCCACCCGGTATTAAACGAGATTTGTCATTCATGCCAACCCGGAACCCGGGGGACCGTCTTGTAGGAGAGCGCTGCACTGTGTAAAGCTGATTGGGCGTGGGCGTGTCGCGGGCTTCGCCGCAGTAGTCCGCCGGGCCGCCTGCGTGTTTGCCACCGTTGGCCGCCTGCCTAGGTCTTCCCCGGCTGGCGGCCAGCTACGCCCGTGTTCTTCGCAGCGGAGTCCCCGGGCTCGCCTCCTCGCTAGCCTTGCGTGTTCTTGAACAGCCGAATCGTCGCGCGCGCTTTGGCGAGTTTCATAAGGCCCTTGCAGACCTTCCGCTTCAACTGGGTTTCGAGCGGATCTGACACTTTCGACTGTGCGTGCGGCTCGGGCCAGAGATTCTTCGGATTCTTAGGTGCGCCGCCGAGCTCGAGCGGAATGAAGTGATCTTCCTCGTAGTTAGAGGGGGAACCGCCCTCCCCGTAGAGCGGCATCTGCTGGATCTTGAGCGCGTTGGTGTAGCTAACCGGCGGGCGGATCGTCGCCGTCCAACCGCTCTTGCAGATCGTTTGTCGGATCGTCGCCTGTCGGACGTTGGGATTGAGCGCGCCGGGAGTGATCCTCGGGTCGGGCGGGATGATGCTCGGCAGCCCCGGCGGTGGCGTCGTGGGAGTCGTCGTGGTCGTCGTCGACGTGAACGTGATGGTCGCGCTCGTCGACGTTGATTGCGTCACTGTTGTTTCGGTCGTTGTCGCGAGCGTAGAGGTCGTCGCCCCCGCCCTCGAACGGCAGTAGTACGTCAGCCCGAGATAAGCGATCGTTGTTGTGTCGCGTGAAGGGTCGTACTCCGACGCGCCCGGTTCCGCGCAATCCCAGACGAGGCCGGTTGACGTGTCCGTCCACAGGTAGGTGTGATGGTCAGAGGGGCAGGTGTGTTGGCTGTGGCACGGGTTGCTGTGTCCGGGCGAGCCGCCGGCCACGTTCGCCGCGAGCGTTACGCCCAGCGCGCCAACGGCGATCAAAAACAGGATGAAGCCGAGCCTTCGCGTGCCTGAACCCCCCTTTTATTCCGCTCCGGTCCGGGCGAACAATAGTCCAGACTTTCCAGGCTCTTACTGCCGGAATACTTGACATTCCGTTAGCCTGCGAATCGCCGTCGCCCCAGCGGCATCAAGGCGATGACCAGCCAGGGGACAGCCAGGGGCGATTCGGGCGGGCGATCCAGCGCCGACACGTTCCGGCCCGCCGAGATGGCCGCCAGAGAGATGGGCCAAGTCAGCCTGATCGACGCGCTCGCGCTGGTCGCGTGTTACGCACGAAGTGAAATCCCGAAGTTCGACCGGGCGGCAGTCCGCTGGCTTGAGCGACTTGGCGCCGAACGAGATGCTTCATTGCGCGACACCCGCCTTGCGGCCGCCGCCCTCGAGGCTCTGCAGACGAAGCACCATGATCTGGCCGAGAAGATGCTGCTCCGGTCCCTGAGTTGACGCGGCCCCACACCTCGCGTTCGTGGAGCTGAAGGAGCTTCTGCACCGGGCGCAAAAGGGCACTTCGCCTGTGTTCGTCGCCCGGTCCGACGCATGAGCGCCGCTACGCTGTCGCGCGTGAGTCACACCGCGACCTGCGCGGTCGACCCGAACCACACGCACGAGGAGGTCGAGCACAGCCACGACGACCATTCCCACGGGCCGTTTGTGGATCGTTCGATCCTCCGCTCACGGGCAGGAATCAAAGCCGTATCCCTGAGCCTTGTCATCCTGACTGCGACTGCCGCCGCCCAGACTGCGATTTACGTGCTGGTTCTGAGCGTGGCTCTACTGGCCGACTTGATTCACAACTTCGGTGACGCGCTCACCGCTATTCCACTGGGCCTCGCGTTTTTCTTTCGCAGCGCGCGTGGCGAGCGTTGGGCAGGTGTCGCCGTGGTCCTGACAATCTTCGTCAGCGCCGTCGTCGCGCTCGTCCAGACGATCCTGCGCTTCATCCACCCTCACACGCTCACGCACCTGTGGTGGCTCGCTGCGGCTGGTGTCATCGGGTTCGTCGGCAATGAGATCGCGGCGCAGATTCGGACACGCGCCGGGAAGCGCCTCAATAGCCCGGCACTGATCGCCGACGGCGACCACGCACGCGTTGACGGATTCGTCAGCCTCGGCGTCTTGGCGAGCGCCACGGTTGTCGCGCTGGGCCTCCCGATTGCCGACCCTGCCATCGGTCTTATCATCACTTTCGTGATCCTCCGTATCACCTGGGAGAGTTGGCGTACGGTTCGGGCAGATCCTGCGCGCTGACTCATTGCGTTGCGCAGCGGCTCGCCTATCGGGAGTAGGCCTTTAAGGCAGGGCCAAGAACTACGCGGCGGGAGGCGGGCCTTCCGCCGCGCCATTGCCGCAGTCGGCGTGGCGGTGTCCCCTGGGCTCGCCTCTCCTCTACGCGGTTCTCGGAGTACGCGACGACGGTGAGCCGTGAGGCTTAGGAGGCCATAACAAAAACCCCGCCTAGCGGGGCTTTAGTGAAGCGGATGATGGGACTCGAACCCACGACCTTCTGCATGGCAAGCAGACGCTCTAGCCAACTGAGCTACATCCGCGAACGACTCGCCAGTATAGCCTCAGCTTTCGGCGTCTAGCGCCTCGTTCACGAGGCGGTCGGCCAGTTCGTTGTGGGCGCGGCGGACGGCCTTGTAGCGGACTCTGCCGAAGCGGCGCTCGAGGTCGTTTGCCTCTTCCCACAATTCCTTCAGCGCCTCGTTCTTCACTCGATACTCCCCCTGCATCTGCTTGACCAGAAGCTCCGAGTCGGACACCACTTCGAGCTCTCGTACCCCCAGTTCCGCGGCCTTCTCCATGCCGGCGACGAGACCGCTGTACTCCGCGACGTTGTTCGTCGCGCGCCCGATCGCCTCGCCGTGCGCAGCCAGCACGCGCCCGTCTTCTGCTTCGAGGACGTAGCCGTACGCGGCAGGGCCGGGATTTCCACGGGAGCCGCCGTCCGTGAACAACTTCGCCTTCACAGCAAGGCGTACACGTCGAACGCGGGCTCCTCGTACGGATGCGCCCGGCGCAATGCTGCGATCACGTCCTCTTGCAGTTCCTCCGGAAAGACCGTCTCGAGTCGCAGCTCGGCGATACGTTGCTCGCGTCCGGCCTCGCCGCGCGCCGGGGTCGTTCCCTCGCCGCCGAGGAAGGTCCCCGTTCCCTGCGTGTACCAGGAGCAGTGCTCGTACTTGCCGATGCGTCCGGCGCCCGCCTCGAAAAGGGCGTTGCGCACCGCGTCGAGAGCCTCGCGCGGAACGAAGACGACGAGCTTGCGGTTCAGGTCTCGGTGTCGATCTGGGCCTTCTGCAGCTTGCCGCTGTAGTCGACGTAGATCGACTTCCATTCCGTGAAGACGTCGAGGGCGGCCTGGCCCGCTTCGCGATGGCCGTTGCCCGTGTCCTTCGTGCCACCGAACGGCAGATGCACCTCGGCTCCGATCGTCCCGGCGTTGATGTACGTGATTCCAGCCTGCAGATCGCGCATCGCGCGGAACGCCTTGTTGATGTCGCCCGTGAAGATGGAAGAAGAGAGCCCGTACCTGATGTCGTTCGACACGCGAATCGCCTCGTCGAAGCCCTTCACGCGGATCAGTGCCGTCGTTGGGCCGAAGATCTCCTCCTGGGCGATCCGCATCTGCGGATCGACATCGCCGAAGATCGTCGGGCGGTAGAAGTTCCCCTTCTCGAAGCCGTTCCCCGTCGCGACCTCGCCTCCCGTGAGGAGCTTCGCGCCCTCGTCCTTGCCGATCTCGGTGTACGAATGGATCTTCTCGAGCGCCTTCTTGTTGATGACCGGGCCGACATCGGTGTCGTCGTCCCAACCTGCGCCGAGCCGCAGCTTTTCCGCGGCCGCGACCAGCTTCGACTGCAGCTGCTCGTAGACCCCGTCCTGGACGATCACGCGTGACGCCGCCGTGCAGCGCTGGCCCGATGTGCCGAACGCCGACCAGATGATGCCGTCGGCCGCGAGTTCGAGGTCGGCGTCGTCGAGGACGATGATCGCGTTCTTGCCGCCGAGCTCGAGATGCACGCGCTTCAGGTTCTCCGCTGCGTTGCGCATCACCTCGACGCCGGTCTCGCGCGAGCCGGTCAGCGTGATCAACGGCACGTCCGGATGGCGCACGAGGCGATCACCGACCGCCCCACCGCCCCCGTGCACGATGTTGATCACGCCCTCGGGCAATCCGGCCTCGATCAGCAACTCGACGAAACGCTGGCCGAGCAACGGCGTGTCGGTGGCCGGCTTGAACACGATCGTGTTTCCGCAGACCAGCGCGGGCGCGATCTTCCAGGACGGGATGGCGATCGGGAAGTTCCAGGGCGTGATCACGCCGACGACACCGATCGGCATCCGCACGCTCATGTTGAACTTGTCCCGGAGCTCCGACGGCGTCGTCTGCCCGTGGAGGCGGCGGCCCTCGCCCGCCATGTAGAGGCACATGTCGATTGCCTCCTGGACGTCTCCCCCCGCCTCCGCCTTGACCTTGCCCATCTCGCGGGACATCAAGTCGGTGAGCTCGTCCTTCTCCTCTATCAGGAGATTCGCGAAGCGGTAGAGAATCTCGCCGCGCTTCGGCGCGGGCACGAGGCGCCAGTCCTCGAACGCTTCCTTGGCCGCCGCGACGGCGCGATCGACGTCCTCGGCCGAAGAGCGCGGGAACGTGCCGATCGCGTCACCTGTTGCCGGGTTGACGCTCTCGAACGTCTCGCCGGAAGCCGAGTCGATCCACTCGCCTCCGATGTAGTTCTGGAAGGCTTTCATCCCCGTCAGTGCCACGAGGCGAGTCTACTCAGAGGGGGTGTCCGTCTCGTGGAAGATGCCGGGAATCCGGGCCCGGCGCCGGTCCCGGATCTTTCGCTGCTCCTTCGCGCCGTCGCCGGCCTTCTTGCCGGCTCGGCGGTCCGGGCCCGTGCGCCGGTCGATGATCACGGTGACGTTCGGGTTGTCCTTGTAGTAGTCGACCATCTTGTCGAACAGCTCGTCAGCGAGCTCCGGCGGGATCACGCAATAGATCACGCTCTGATTGTAGGAGCGATGCGGGTCGGCGCTAGAGGGTGGTGTCAGAGAGGCGAGATTTTTGGAACCAGCCGGCCGTCCTGCTCGATGCGGGCGTTCCAGTGCTGGTACCCGGCGTCGAGCTGGGCCATCTCGTGGCCACGCTCGGCCAGGCGGACCGGCTGCGCCGATTCGGGACTGACGCGATACTGGTACCAGGAGATGTCCCAGGCAACCGTGACGATCAGCTCGCCGCTGACCCCCGAGAGCGGCACGATGCTCGCCCGCGGCTCGCCGAGGCTCTTCGCGATACCCCCGACCGTCCGGCGGTAGTCGCTCGAGTTGAAGATGTCTGCGGCCTCGACCATCTGCTGCTCGGGCGCGGACAGACGGCGCAGGATCGGCTCCGACACGACCGGATCGTCCGGTGGCTGACGCCTCGGGTCGAACAACGAGGCGATGCCGCGGCGACGCGGGCGCCGCTGATTCGGGACGGTCGGTGAGGTTGGACTACCTTCCTTGATCCAGCCGTAGTCGATCGCCGCGTCCTGGCAGAGAGGACAGACGTCGACGAACTCCTCGCCGTCCGGTGAGAAGCGAATCGCACGCTCACCGGTCAGAAGGGACCGCTCGCAGACTGCACAGATGCGCTTGACGGAATGGCGGGTCAACTGGCGCACAACGTGGACACTAGCCCAGGTCTCGTAGCCCGCAACTGCTAGAGTCACCAATACATGTGTCTTTTACATGTAGGTAGACCGTGAGGCCTCGCGGCGGCCGCGGCGCCCGTTGCCGGAGCATGGTTCGTCCCGGTCACTGGGGGGTCCGCGCCCGCGTGGAGCGGTTCAGCGAGCCTGCCCTGCTCCTGCTGCTGCTCGAGCGGCCGACGCACGGCTACGAGTTGCTGGAAGCGTTGCCCCACGTCACGGGCGAGGCGCGTGTCGACATGGGGAATCTCTACCGCGTGTTGCGGGGCCTCGAGGAGGACGGCCTCGTCACTTCGCGCTGGGAGGCCGGCGAGCCGGGCCCCGCCAAACGCACCTACGAGCTGACAGTTGAAGGCAGGCGCCTGCTCGACGAGTGGGCAGCGGCACTCCGCGGCTCGCGCGAACGCATCGACACCTTTCTCCATCGTTACGAAAGGAGGTGAACATGCATCACGGACGCAGACGACACTACCGCGGCATCGGCCGACGGTGGTACGACCGCGAGAACGTCCTCGAGCGGCTCGAGCGCTATCAGCGCGATCTTGAGCAGGAGCTCGCAGACGTCTCCGACCTGATCACGCGGCTGCACGCTGGCGAACAGCCGGGAGAGCCAGAGCCGCAGAGCGTCTAACGCGAGGACGCAGGTCTAGAGCCGCCGCCGAAAGTGCGAGCACTTTCGGCGGACTAGACCTTCGCCTCTTCCTTCTCTTTCTTGGTCTCCTCGATGATCTTCTGCGCGATGTGTGTCGGGACTTCCTCATACCGGAGGAAGTGCATGTGGTAATCGCCGCGCCCGCCGGTCATCGACGTGAGCGCTTGCGCGTAGGTGAGGATCTCCGCCATCGG
>CATPAS010000356.1 GCA_955652075.1 uncultured Gaiellaceae bacterium
GCGTACGAGGCCGGGCTGCCGATCGTCTCGCGGACGAATCACGCGCTCTACATCAGCCATTACCCGCAAGGGCGCGTTGCGACGGTCAACTATCCGGATACGGATCTGAAGTTCACGAACGACACCGGTCACTGGCTGCTGCTGCGGACGTGGGTGGGCTCCTCGTCGCTCACGGTTGCGCTGTACGGGACGCCGGTGCACCGCCGGGTCGTCAGCGAGACGGCCCCGCTCGTGGTGACTGGCCCGCCTCCGGTCAGGAAGATCAAGGATCCGTCGCTCTTGGTCGGGAAGACCGTGGTCGAGCAGCCAGGGTCGTCGTCCCTCTCGACGAGCAACGAGCGCAAGGTCTACGACGCGACCGGGAAGCTGCTCTTCGACACGAAGTTCAACTCGTCCTACCGCGGTGAGCTGAGGGTCGTCCGCGTGGGCACGAAGCGGCGGCCCGGCGATCAGACCGGCACGACGACGACGGGCACGACGACCACGACGACGACCACGACGACCACCACCAAAAAGGCGACGACGACGACTAAGACGACGCCTCGGCCCTAGCGATCGCGTCCACCAGAGCTTGCGGGATCCGCGTCGGGCGCAGAGTCTTCGCGTCGACGCAGGCGTGTGACGTCCACCCGTGGGCGATCGGCTCTCCGTCACGCGTGATCTCGTAGTCGAAGCGAAAGCGCGCACCGCGCACGTCGCCGACGCGCGTGTAGATGCGGAGCCGGTCGTCGAACCGGGCAGGCTGCCGGTAGCGGACGTGCGTCTCGAGCACGAAGGATTCGAGGCCTTGCTCGCGGATGGCCGAGTACCCGCCGGCGTACTCCGCGAGGTAGGCGACCCGCGCCACCTCGAACCAGACGAGGTAGTTGGCGTTGTGCACCACGCCTTGAGCGTCGGTCTCCGCAAAGCGCACCGTCACGTCGGTGCTGAAGCGGAAACCGTCCACGCGCGTCACTCTACGGCGGTGGCGCACACTGTTTCCGACCTGGCGGCGCTCGTCCGGGAGCGCCAACCCTGCGTCGTCCTGACCGGGGCCGGCATCTCGACCGAGAGCGGCGTTCCGGACTTCCGCTCGCCGAGCGGAATCTGGGCGAAGTACGACCCGATGGAATACGCGACGATCACCGCGTTCCGGCGGGACCCCGTGAAGGTGTGGGAGTTCTACGCGCTCCGCTTCGAGCTGCTCACCGCCGCCGAGCCGAATCCGGGCCACCTCGCACTCGCGGAGCTCGAGCGGCGTGGGCTCGTGACGGCGGTGGTGACGCAGAACATCGACGGGCTGCACACGCGCGCCGGGTCCCACGCGGTGGTGGAGGTGCACGGTTCGATCCGCTCCGCGAGCTGCCTCGACTGCGGGGAGCGCGTCCCGCTGGAGGAGGTGATCGCCGCGCTGCGAGACTCGCCGGCGCCGCCGTGCCCGCAATGTGGCGCCGTCCTCAAGCCGGATGTCGTCATGTTCGGGGAGCTGCTGCCGGCGCTTGCAATCGACCGCGCCATCGAGCTCGCGCGCCTGGCCGGCCTCCTGCTCGTCGTCGGTTCGTCGCTCGAGGTGCACCCCGTGGCCGGGCTGACCGGCGAGACGGTCTCCGCGGGCGGGGCGCTGGCGATCGTCAACAGGGGGCAGACGCCGTTCGACCGCCTGGCCTCGGTCCGGATCGATGGTGGTGCGGGCGCGACCCTCTCGGCCCTGGCCGAGGCGCTCGCCTAGGCCGTGGCGCGCTTGATGGTCTTCTCTTCGAGGAGCCGGCGGCAGTTCGAGCAGACCTTGCGCTCGACGTGGTACGGCACTCCGGCGCGCTGCCGGATCGCATGAACGGTGACCGCGGTGTGCTTGTGCCGGCGAAGCGTCATGACGTCCTCTCAGAGTAGTTAGACGTTCGGTCGTCCGTGAATGTTGTCGGCAAATATTCACCGGAACTTCACACCTTTTTTGCAGAGATACCCTTCTGACGTCGTGCGCGCCCTCGCCGTCATCCCGGCGGTCGGCCTCATCCTCCTGGGGGGCTGCGGTGGCGCCGCGAAGCGGCCCGACGTCGGCGCGGCGATCCCCGGCACGTCGCACGCCTGCTCCGCGGGCTCGATCCACAGGCTGGGCTCCCCGCGTCTGGCGTACGCGGCAATCGTCCGCTCCCGGGCCACGGTCTCCCGCCGGCCCGGCACCCGGGCCTTCGCCAGCTTCCGCAGGCTGAACGTCAATCGCGTCCCCACGATCTTCTCGATCCGCGGCGCGCTCGTCGATGCGAGGTGCAAGCCGAGGTCGTACCTCGTCCAGATCCCGAAGCGGCCGAACGGCGTGACCGCGTGGGTGTCGGCAGGGCAGGTGGAGGTTGCCAAGGTTTCGACCCGGATCGTCGTCGACCTGTCGCAAAAGCGGGTCACCCTCTACAAGGACGGGCGGAGGATCCTGAGCACGATGGCCGCGATCGGAGCGCCGGCGACGCCGACCCCGACCGGGCGCTTCTACGTCAACCAGCGGCTCATCCCCGCGGACAAGGGCGGCCCGTTCGGTCCCGGCGCGGTCGGAGTCTCGGCGTTCTCGAATGTCCTCACCGGCTGGGCGCAGGGGGGCCCGATCGCAATCCACGGCACCAACGCTCCGTGGTCGATCGGCAAGGCCGTCTCCAACGGCTGCATTCGGATCCCGAACACCGCGCTGAGGAAGCTGTTCGACCAGGCCCTCGGCGGCACGCCGGTCCTGATCAGACCATGAAGTGGGCCGTGATCGTCGCTCTCGCCCTCGCTCTCGGCGGGGCAGTGCTGGCGGGGGCGCAGTCACGGCCCGACCCGGCTGCGGCGGTGCTTGACGGCTGCGGCACGGACCGCTTCGCGATCTTCAACCGCCAGGAGCCCAATTGGGCCTACGTCTTCGACCGCAACACGCCCGCAGCGGATCCTCCGCCCGCCGGACGCTGGGCCACCGGGGTCGTCGTGCCGGGGAACGACTCGCCGCTCGGCGTCCATCCGACGCCGGTCGACGACCCGATCACGCATGACGCCTACGACCTGATCGTCAATCTCCGCACGGACCAGCCGGACGCCTATCTCCTCGGCGGCGACGAACAGGCCCGCACCGGCAACTTCGCGGGCAACGACGAGGAGAGCGCGCGGCTGCACATGGAGCGCGAGGAGGTCGGCATCCCGTTCGCGGTCTGGCCCGAGCAGGGCGATCGCGTCCAGGCGTACGGCTCGTGGGTCTGGGACTGCGAGCACTCCGCGGGCGGCGGCGTACGCACGGAGTTCCATCCCATTCGCGCACTCTGGGTCGAGCGGCAGTTCTCGCCGAGGAGCCCGTCAGGCGAAGCCGAGGCGTCGCTGTGGTACTCGAACGTGAAGACGGCTGCCGGCGTGCTCGCCGACTGCGCACACCGAACGAAAGGCGATCGGAATGCGTTCAGGGCCTGTCAGGCCACCGAGCGGGCAAGCTCGAGCTTCGCGGACAGCGGCTCGAGGACGTTCGTCCTTCGCGCGCCGCGGCGACCTCCGGCGGCCGGCACGCGCTTGCGTGCGCGGCTCGTGGATGTCGGCAGCAGTCGCGGCGCACCGCGCCCGCAGCTCCAGTTGACGGCCAACGCGGTGCGCGTGACGCTCGGCCTCGTCTCGGGTCGGCCCGTGCGCGTCGCCTACAACGTTTTCGTCGGCTGGAGCCCGGTGCCGGCACGGGCGCGTCCCCGTCACTTGCGTGTTCAGCTCGAAGAGCTGCTCGTCCGCCGCGCCATGGATCCGTCCTGCCCAACGACGCAGCCCGACTGTCCCGCCAGCGTCGAGACGACCCAGCTCGGACAGATCGCCACTGCGCCAGGAGAGTGGGCGCTCTACGTGGATGTCGGCGGGATCTGGACCCACGTGCTGCCGCTCGTCCTTCGCGTAAACGACGGCCAGCACGTGCGGCTACGAAAGCGATTCGACCTCTACGTCCCGCGCGGCCATCCGTGGCGGCTGTTCGCCTTCACGCGGGAGTGCGACTTCGGCTTCCCTACGTTCTCGAGCAACGACCGCGCTGTCTACCCGTGCCCGCATACTGGCGAGTTCGGTAATCCGGCCGGCGACGACAGGCCCGGGTATCTCGCGGTCCGGGGATCGCTCGGCCGGCACCGAGCGAACGCGAGTCTGGAAGACTCGACCTGCCCGCCGGTGAACAAGTCCGGCTGCTATCGGCTGACGTGGCGCGTGACCGAAGTACCCTGAAGGATCCGACGACCGAGGAGGACGGATAGATGGCCCAGCCCAAACAGAAGAACATCGTGGAACGGCTCGCCGGAGCAGGCGAGGAGGCGATCCATCGGATCGGTAGCGCACCCGGGGCGGACAAGGTGTTGGGCCCGCTCGGAGCGCTCCGCGACCGCGTCGACGAGTTGCAGAAGAGCGTCCGCGCGATCGACAAGCTCGAGAAGCGGCTGAGCGCGATCGAGAAGCGGCTCGACAGGCTCGAGGGCAAGGGAACGTCGAGCCCGCGTCGCAAGAGCTCCTCGGCCAAGCGCAAGACCGCGGCGCGCAAGACGAGCAGCAGCAGCAGCTAGCCGGGCACGCGTACCCGCAGCGCCCGCGGGACGAGCTCGAAGCGCACGGGCGTCGTTCCGGGCTGTTCGCCGTCGAGCTCGACCGGCAGCGGCTCGGCTGCGTCCACGGTCACCTGCGAGCCGCGGAGCAGCTCGGCCTTCGGATGGGGAAGATGCGTGCCGCGGAAGATCTTCGGCATCGTCATGAGTAGATCCCGTTTCGAGATGTCGCCGATCAGCAGCACGTCGAAGGCGCCGTCGTCGGGCGCGGCATCCGGACAGATCTTCATCCCACCGCCGACGAAAGGGCCGTTGGCCACGAACACGTCGTGCATGCGAGCGTGGCGCTTCTCGCCGTCCACCGAGACCTGGATCTCGCTACTCGACCAGCGTGCGAAGACGGCGAACGTCGCCCAGAGATACGAGGCTTTGCCGCCGAACGCCTTGGAGCTGTCGTTGGCCCGCTGCGCGATCGCGCCGCTCATCCCGGCGCTCGCGACGTTCGCGAAGAAGGACTGTCCCTCGCCGCCGGCCCAGAGCCGGTAGGTCGCACGACCCAGGTCGATCGTGCGCGTCTTCCCCGAGAGTGCGACCTCGATGGCCCGGTCGGTCTTTCTCGGCAGGCCGAGCGAGCGGGCGAAGTCCCAGCCGGTCCCGCGCGGGATCACCGCGATCTCGACGCCGTCGCGTCCTGCGATCCCGTTCGCGACCTCGTGCACCGAGCCGTCGCCTCCGACGAGTACCAGCAGTTCAGCGCCTTCGTTTGCAGCGCGGCGCGCCAGCTCGGTCAGCTCGCCGGGTGTGCGCGAGAAGAGGGCGTCGCCCGTGAGCCCCGCCGTTGCCGCGCGGCGGGCGATCTCCGGCCACCGCCTGCCGGTCGAGCCGTTCGCCGACGCCGGGTTGATGAGAAAGACGGTCTTGGTCAGTGCTTCTCGTCGGCCGTGACCGTCGCGAGCGCGACGCGCGTCATCCGGTCGACAGCCGCGCGCAACTCCTCGTCGGTGATGCGCTTGAACTCGCCCTCGACGACGATGTCGCTGACGGTGAGGAGACACCCCGACTGGACGCCGCGGAGCGCACCGACCGTGAAGAGCGCCGAGGCTTCCATCTCGACGGCAAGCACACCGCGCTTCGACCAGCGCTCGTACTGGCTCTCGTCGGGGTTGTAGAAGACGTCGCTCGAGACGATCGGCCCGACGTGCATCGACTGGCCCATCTGCTTGGCCGTGTGCACCGCTCCGTGGATGAGCTCCCAGCTCGCGGTCGGGCAGTGGGGCTCGTGGCCGACGAGGTGATCGGCGGTGCGGTCGTCGGCCACCGCGGACAGCGCGACGATCAGGTCGCCGAGCTCGTGATGAGCCTGAAGCCCTCCGCATGTGCCGACGCGCAGCAGCTTCTTGACGCCGAGCTGGATCAGTTCCTCGAAGACGATCGTCGCGCCCGGACAGCCCATGCCAGTGCCCTGCACCGAGACCGGTTTGCCGTCGTAGGTGCCCGTGTAACCGAGGAGGCCGCGCTCGGAGTTCTTCTCGACCGGGTTGTCGAAATAGGTCTCCGCGATGTACTTCGCCCTCAGTGGATCGCCGGGCAGGAGACAGGCCTCGGCGTACTCGCCCGGCTCAGCTCGAATGTGGATCGGCATGCGGGCGCAACCCTAACCCGTGCGACTATTGGCACCGTGAAGGGTGCGATCGAGCCCCGGCTTGCGCAGATCCTCGAGTTCTGCGCCGAGGACCCCGTGGAGCGCGTCTTCCTCGAGGACGTCGCCCGGCGGCGGCTGGGCCGGTTCAGCGCCTTCGCCGACAACGGCCGGCTGACCGCCCTCTGCCATGTCGGCGCGAACGTCGTCCCGTCAGGCGCGAGTTGCGGCCGCTTCGCGCAGGCCGCCTCGCGGGGACGCGCCCGGATGATCATCGGCGACGAGCGCGCGGTCGACGAGCTCTGGGGCGATCTCGCCGGGCTGATGCCGACTCCGCGAAACGACCGGCCCGGGCAACCGGTGTATGCGATCTCCGAGCCGCCGCCTGCCGGCGACACCGGTCTGCGCCCGGCGACCGACAACGACTTCCCGCTGCTGCTTCCCGCCTGCGCGGCCGCGCACGAGGAGGAGATCGGAGTCGATCCGATGAGGCGCGACCCGGAAGGGTTCCGCTGGCGCACGCGCTCGCAGATCGAGGAGGGGCGCTCGTGGCTCTGGGTCGAGCGCGGGACGATCCTCTTCAAGGCGGAAGCGTCGGCGTGGACGCCGGGCGCGATCCAGGTGCAGCAGGTCTGGGTGGACCCGCCTGCTCGCAACAAGGGCTACGCGCAGCGCGGGATGCGCGACCTCTGCCGGTTGCTGCTCGAGCGCGTGCCGACCGTCTGTCTTTTCGTGCGTCCCGAGAACGCGCCGGCGATCCGCGTCTACGAGGCGATCGGGATGCGGCGGCACGGCTCCTACCGGTCGCTGATCTTTTGATTCGCCTCCTGCGGCTCGCCTTCGGCTTGTGGATCCTCCACTGGGTCGCGCAGCAGTTCGCGTCGTATGTCACAAGGCATTGGCCCCGCACCCGAACGGGTGATGCAGCGTCCCTCTGAGGCGTCGAAGATTGGAGCGTGAAGCCCCGCATCACTGCGGCTGCGGGACTCGCTGTGGCGTTCGTCGCTGTGAGTTCGGTTGTCCTCCTCAACGGTGGGAACA
>CATPAS010000357.1 GCA_955652075.1 uncultured Gaiellaceae bacterium
GGACGGCGCTGCGCGCGGAACGTACGCGGACGCAGCGCGCGCACCCGGCTTCGCCTGGTCTTAGCCTCCGGCCTTTGTGGTTGCTTGAGCCGGAGGTCTACTGGATGGCTCGCAGCAGCTTCCGGCCTAGCCGCTCCACGGGCTTCGGCAGGAGCTTGCGCTGCTTCTTTAGTGCGGTAGAGCTGAGCCAGAACGCCGTTTTGACCCCGAGGACGTAGCGGTTGCGTGCGCGGTCGGTGAAGGAGTTCTGCTCCACTTTGCGAGCGACGGTCGTCGAGCCGACGACGAACCTGGCGTCCTTGAAGCGGTTCGAGCGGTAGATCGCCTGCCCCACGACTCTGCGCGGCCCGGACGTCCAGGTCGTGTCGTGAAAGGCGACCCAGCCCCCCTCGACCACCTTGGGGACCCACTTCTCAAAGTCCTCGAGCACGAGGTCGTACTCATGCGACCCGTCGACGAAAAGCAGCTCGACCGGCTTGTCGAAGTCGTCCGCGGCCGGCTGTGAGAGCGAGGCGATCGGCCGGATGAGATCCGTGATGCCCGCACGGTCGACGTTCGCCTTGAAATCGCCGAAGCGATAGTCGGCATGCGGGTCGATCGCATAGATGGGAACCGAGGCTCCCGCCAGCGAGCCGCGCCCGAGACAGATGGTCGACTTGCCTTTCCAGGAGCCGATCTCGACGATCACGCCCTTGCCTGTACACGCGCGCGCGAGATCGTAGAGCGCCTCACCTTCTTCGTCCGTCAGCCAGCCGGGAACCTCCGCAATGAGCGGCTTGACGTGCACGGTGAAGTCGTTCATGGGCCGACCTGTGGCCCATGAACGGTGGAAGGGGCGTAAGGGGAAACCGGGAGGTTTCCCCCTTCCTTTTCCTCAGCCCACGCGGCGATCCCAGCGGCGCGGGGGCTGAGGCGATCCCTAAAGAAGGGAGCTCGTGAGGGAAACATGGTTTCCCTCACGGGAGCGAGCCGAAGGCGAGCGACGTTCATGCCGCCGCGGAGCGTACGGCTTCTTCGTAGATCCGGTCGCGTTCGAACCGGTCGAGCTCCTCGGAAAGGAGGTCGGAGGGCGGCGGCGGATCGCCCGGAGGAAAAGGCGTGGGCTTGCCGTCGATCTCGACCGCCGAGAGGTGGTCGGCCGACTCGTGCTCGAGCTGGACCGGGCGAGCGAGTCGGGAGCGCAACCAGCCGGCGAGTAGCGCCGCCTGTGCGGCGGTGCCGGTGACGCGAATCCGCTCCACGTTCGCGATTCCGGGCCAGAGGGACGCCAGCTGCCGGCGCCAGCGGCTCGTCCGCGCCCAGGCGATGTCCGAGACGACGACGCGATCGAAGACGCCGGCGAGCTTCGCATACGAACCGGGAAGCTCCGGCCACTCGGTGCTGTCGACGATCAGGCGGTCGACGACATCCACGAGAGTCTCGAACGGGTCGCTCGCGAACGACGGCACGCCGCGCCAGCGCAGGAAGACGGGCAGATCCGGAAGGAACAGCGGCTGCACGACACTCGCCGGCGCCGACGCGCGCCTGCCCCCGAGCCGGATCCGGATCGTCTCGGCACAGATCTGGCGGCCCTCGCCGGACGGGAAGAGCTCGACGTCGACCTGCGCCTCGAGGCCGTCCTCTCGTTCGGGCTCGGGAACGAGGACGATCGTCCGCGAAGGGTGACGCTCTGCGAGCCCGGTCAGGACGTCTTCCGCCGCCTCCACCCACTCGGGGGGGACCCACGCAGTGTGCGTCATGACGCTCGTCCGCTGGGACGGGACGTCCGAGCCTGGCGCGATGCGCAGCGCGGCCACCTCGCGCTCGATGTCCCGGATCGACGCTAGCGCCGCCGCCATGCCCGCCCGTCTCGTTCCATCAGCTCGTCGCCTGCGGTTGGTCCCCAGGTTCCTGCCGCGTAGTTCGGGAACGCCGGGCGGTCACGCGCCCACGCCGCCACGATCGCGTCGACGAGCGCCCACTGCTCCTGCACCTCGTCGATACGCGTGAACAGGGTCGCATCGCCGAGCATCGCGTCGACGATCAGCCGCTCGTAGGCCTCCGGCAGGCCGGTCCGAAAGGCGCCGCCGTAGAGAAAGTCCATGTGCACCGTGCGGATCGTCATGCCCTGCCCGGGGACCTTGACGCCGATGGCCAGCGACACGCCTTCGTCGGGCTGGACGTGCACGATCAGGACGTTGGGCTTCAGCGGCTCGGCGGAGAGCTCCTCGAACGGCGGATGCGGCGCACGCTTGAACTGGATCGCGATCGTCGTCTCGCGGCGCGCAAGGCGCTTGCCGGTCCGGACGTAGAAGGGCGTGTCGGCCCAGCGCCAGTTGTCGACGTAGAGCTTCGCGGCCACGTACGTCTCGGTCATCGAGTTCGGGTCGACACCGGCCTCCTCGCGGTAGGCCGGAACCTCCTCGCCCTCGATGTAGCCGCGGCCGTACTGTCCGCGCACCACCGACTTCGGCCCGGGCGTGTGCATCGCACGCAGCACCTTCACCTTCTCGTTGCGCACCGAGTCGGCGGTGAAGTCGATCGGAGGCTCCATCGCGGTGATCGCGACGAGCTGCAGCATGTGGTTCTGGAAGATGTCGCGGATCGCGCCCGCCTGCTCGTAGTACCCGGCCCGGGCTTCGATACCCATCGTCTCGGCGACGGTGATCTGGATGTGGTCGACGAACTGCCGATTCCAGATCGGCTCGAAGATGCCGTTCGCGAAGCGGAGGGCGAGCATGTTCTGCACGGTCTCTTTGCCGAGGTAGTGATCGATGCGGAAGACCTCGCGTTCCTCGAAGTACTCCTCGATCGCCTTCTGCAGCGAGAGCGCGGACGCGAGATCGTGGCCGAAAGGCTTCTCGATGATCAGCCTGACCCAGCCCTGCCCCGAACGACGCTTGCCGACCGCGCGAACGACGGTCTCGAAGACGGCCGGCGGCGTCGCGAGATAGTAAACGCGGTTCCCGCCCGTCTCGCGCTCCTTCTCCAGCTCGGTGAGCGTTTTGGAGAGCCGGTCCTCACGGTTCTCGTCGGCGAAGTCCAGCGCGACGTAGCGTATGCCACTCGCGAGCAGCTCCCAGACGTCTTCACGGAAGTCGTCGCGTGAAAACTGCTGGACGGCCTCCTTCATCCGGTCCCTGAACTCGTCGTCCGTCTCCTCCGTGCGTGCGACGCCGACCACGGCGAAGTGCTCCGGTAGCAGGCGGCGGTACGCGAGCGAGTAGAGCGCCGGAAAGAGCTTGCGCTTGGTCAGGTCGCCGGACGCACCGAAGATGACGAGGATGCAGTCATCCGGCGCACGCCGGCTCTCCAGCCCTTCGAGCAGTGGATTTTCTTGTGCGACCGCCACGGTTACCGCGGATCCTCGCCGGCCTTCGCCGGCTCCACGGCCTTGATTGCGTGACCGCCGAACTCGTTGCGCAGCGCAGCTGCGACCTTCGCGGAGAACTTGACGTCGTCGCGCGACGCGAAGCGCGCGAAGAGCGACGCCGCGATCACCGGCGCCGGCACGCTCTCGTTGATCGCCTCGTTGATCGTCCAGCGGCCCTCACCCGAGTCCTCGACGTAAGGAGCGATGTCGTCGAGCTTCGCCCCGTGCTTCTCGAATGCCGCGTGGAGAAGCTCGAGGAGCCAGGAGCGCACAACCGAGCCGTTGCGCCAGATGCCGGAGATCTCGAGCGCGTCGAGGTCGTACTCGGAGTGCTCCATGATCTCGAAACCCTCGGCGTATGACTGCATCAGGCCGTACTCGATCCCGTTGTGCACCATCTTCACGAAGTGGCCGGCACCGGACGGGCCGACGTGGGCGTACCCCGCTTCCGGCGCGAGTGCGGTGAAGATCGGCTCGAGTCGCTTCACCGGCTCGTCGTCACCGCCGACCATGAGACAGAAGCCGACCTCGAGACCCCAGACACCACCGGACACGCCGGCGTCGACGAAGTGGATCCCGCGTTGCTTCGCTTCGATGTACCGCCGCTTCGAGTCGCGGAAGTTCGAGTTGCCCCCGTCGACGATCGTGTCGCCCTCGTCCGCGATCTCGAGCAGCTCGTGAAACGTGTCCTCGGTGATTTTTCCCGCGGGGATCATCATCCAGAACGGGCGCGGCGGATCCAGCTGCTCTTTGAGCTGCTGGAGCGAGTCGGCCGTCCGCGTAGCGACCTTGGGGTCGTACGTGTGCACTTCGTGGCCGTGCTCGACCAGGCGCTCCGTCATGCCGGACCCCATCCGCCCGAGCCCGATCATCGCCAGTTGCACTACAGATCCTCCAGTCTGACCCGCACGATTGGGCGCCCGCGTTCTCGCAGCGAGCGGTAGTCGCCCTCGGCCTGAGCTCGGATCAACCGGCCGAAGCCGAAGTCCTGGCCCGGAATCGGAATCTCCTCGCCGGTCTCGTCTACGACCTGAATGAAGAGGCCCGTCGGGGGACCGCCCTTGTGGAGCTGTCCCGTCGAGTGGAGGTAGCGCGGCCCCAGCCCGTGCGTGACGACACAGCCGGTCTCGTGTCCTCGCCCGATCACCGGCTGCAGCTCGCTTTCGCGCATGGGATCGATGAAGGCCTGGACCGCGATGTAGTGCGGCGGCTCGGCGCTCGCCAGCAACTCGTCGAGCGAGCCTTCGGGCTCGAGCCGCGGATCCTCGCCCGAGGCGAGCACCTCCTTCGTCTTGTCCTTCGCAGCCTGGACGTCCGGCTGATCGAACGGATTGATCTCCAGGATGGCGCCGGCAATAGCGACGGCGAACTCCCAGCGGAAGAACTCGGCGCCGATCTCGTCCGCTTCGCCAAGCTGGACGCCGGCGGCCTGGCGGTCAGGTCCCTCCGGGCTCTCACCCGGCGCCGGCACGAGCCCTTTCCCCTGCTTGCCCGTCGACTCGGCGATCAACTGCTCGGCCCAGAGCCCAAAACGTCCTTCCGTCTCTTCGATGCAAACCTTGTCCCGACCTTCGCGCCAGCCCTCGCCGAGCTGGAGGCCCAGCTCGAGACCCGGGTTGGCATCGCCGCGGCAAGCCTCGGCCATGCGCTCGCCGTTCGCGAGCACACGCTCGACGTCGATCCCCATCAGCGCCGCCGGCACGATGCCGAACGCCGACAGCGCCGAGTAGCGGCCGCCGATCGTCGGCTCACCTGCGAACACGTGCATGTTGCGCGTGTTCGCCAACCGTTCGAGTGCGGAGCCGGGATCAGTGACTGCGGCAAACTGCTCGCCGTTGGCGCCGGTCTTCGCCCAGAAGTACTCGAAGTGCGACAGCGTCTCGAGCGTCGTGCCTGACTTCGAGGAGACGATGAACATCGTCTTGCTCAGGTCCAGAGACTTCTCCGCGTGCCGGATCATTGCCGGATGCGTTGTGTCGAGGACGTGCAGCTGCTTCGCTCCAAACGTCCGCTTCAGCACCTCCGGCGCGAGCGAGGAGCCGCCCATGCCGAGCAGGACGAATGTCTCGAACTTCTTGCGCGCCTTCTCCGCGAACTCGGCAATCTCGCCGGCGCGCTCCCGCATCCGCTTCGGCTCGTCGAGCCACCCGAGCCATTTGTCCTCGTCCGCACCGGTCCAGACCTTGGTGTCCCGTGCCCAGATCCGCTCGACGAGCTTCTGCCGGGTCGCGACTGTCATGCGCGCACGAGCTGGCCGTGCTTCGCGTGGATTCCAGCCAACAGCTCCCGGAAGGAATCGGTGAACTTCTGCACACCCTCGCGCTCGAGCGTGTCGGTGACGTCGTCGTACTCGATGCCCGCCGCCGCGAGATCCTCGAGCAGCTTGTGCGCAGCATCGACCTCCTTCGTCAGGGTCAGCTCGACCTTGCCGTGGTCCTGGAATGCGCGAATCGTCTCCTCCGGCATCGTGTTCACCGTCTCGGGGCCGATCAGCTCCTCGACGTACATGACGTCCCGGTAGTCGGGATTCTTCGTAGACGTCGACGCCCATAGGCAGCGTTGCTTGGTCGCGCCCTTGGCCTCGAGAGCTTCCCAGCGCGGCCCGGCGAAGACCGCGAGGTAGTTCTGGTACGCGAGCTTCGCGTTCGCAATGCCGAGCTTGCCCTTGAGCTTCGTCGCGTCGCCTCCGATCTCGTCGAGCCGCCTGTCGGTCTCCGTGTCCACGCGCGAGACGAAGAAGCTCGCAACCGAGTGCACCTGCCCGGGGTCGCCCCCTCCCTCGACTAGACGCTCGAGGCCGCGGATGTAGGCCTCCATGACTTCCTTGTGGCGCCCCAGCGAGAAGATGAGTGTGACGTTGATGCTCTTCCCCGAAGCGATCATCTCCTCGATCGCACCGACGCCCGGCTCGGTCGCCGGAATCTTCACGTAGAGGTTCGGCTTGTCGATCCAGTCGTGGAGCCGGCGCGCCTCGGCGATTGTGCCGTCGCGGTCGTAGGCAAGCGTCGGGTCGACTTCCCACGAGACATAGCCGTCGAGGCCCTTGCCCTCGTCCCAGACCTTACGCAGCAGGTCGCAAGCGTCGGAGATGTCGCGGGACGTGAGCTGCAGGAAGATCTCCTTCGGATCCTCCTGGCCCGACTCGAGGATCTCGCGGAGCTGGTCGTCGTAGGCGTCAGCCTCGGCGATCGCCTTCTGAAAGATCGTCGGATTGGACGTGACGCCGACGACAGCGTCCTCCTCCATCATCCTCGCGAGCTTGCCGCTCTGCAGCATCTGCCGCGAGAGGTAGTCGATCCAGACGCTCTGGCCGAGCGCGGACAGCTTGTGCAGGTTCGAGTCAGGCATGAGCTGCGTTCCTTTCAAGGTCTTCGATCATCTGCAGTCGTTTCACATACCGCTCCCCGCCGTTGAACCGTGCCGCCAGGAACGTCGTCACGAGGTCGCGTGTCAGCGACGGCCCGACGACCTCCGAGCCGAGGCAGAGGATGTTCATGTCGTCATGTTCTACGCCCTGGTGGGCCGAGTAGACGTCGTGGCAGATCGCGGCGCGGATCCCCGGCAGCTTGCAGGCGGCAACGGAGGCCCCCACGCCCGAGCCGCAGACGAAGACCCCGCGCTCGGCGTCGCCGCGGAGAACGGCCTCGCCGATCTCGCGGGCCTTGACGGGGTAGTCGAGCCGTACGGCCTCGGTGTCGGTGCCCAGGTCCACGACGGAGTGCCCGGCAAGCGCTTCGAGCACCGCTTCGCGCAGGCGCACGCCCCGGTGGTCGAATGCGATCGCCACCTTCACGACTGGAACGTACCCCACCGGCACGGCATGACGCCTGGCTCCTAGAATGGCCGGCGATGGACGCGAACGAACTCCGCGAGCTGGGCCAGCAGTTCCGGGTCGATTCGATCCGGCCCGCCGCCGTCGCGGGGTCGGGGCATCCCACGTCGGGCATGTCCGCAGCCGACCTGATGGCCGTGCTGGTGGCGAACCATCTCCGCTACGACTTCGGCGACCCGAAGCGCGCGGCCAACGACCGGCTCATCTTCTCGAAGGGGCATGCCTCGACCCTGTACTACGCGATCCTCCGCGCCGTCGGGGCCATCACCGACGAGGAGCTGCTCACCTACCGCAAGTTCGGCAGCATGCTCGAGGGCCACCCGACTCCCTTGATTCCGTGGGTGGACGTCGCGACGGGCTCGCTTGGACAGGGATTGCCGATCGGCGTCGGGATGGGGCTCGCCGCCAAGTACCTCGACCGCCTTCCTTCGCGCGTCTGGGTGCTCTGCGGCGACAGCGAGATGGCGGAGGGCTCGATGTGGGAGGCCTACGAGCACGCGTCGCACTACGAGCTCGACAACCTCACCGCGATCATCGACGTCAACCGGCTCGGGCAGCGCGGAGAGACGATGATCGGCTGGAACACGGGCGTCTATGTCGAACGCGCGCGCGCATTCGGCTGGAACGCGATCGAGATCGACGGGCACGACGTCGAGGAGATCGACCGCGCGTACAAGGAAGCGGCAGAGACGACCGGTCGCCCGACGGTGATCGTGGCGCGCACGATCAAGGGCAAGGGCGTCAAGGCCGTCGAGGACAAGAACGGCTGGCACGGCAAGCCGCTCGACGATCCCGACGCGGCGATCGAAGAGCTTGGCGGCATCCGCAACATCCGTGTCGAGGTCGCAAAGCCGGAGCCGGGTGAACCGCACCGATTCCCGGCTGGGCCGCTCGAGCTTCCACGCTACGAGCTCGGACAGGAGGTGGCGACGCGCAAGGCCTACGGCGAGGCGCTCGCGGCGCTCGGCTCCGCTCGTGGAGACGTGGTCGCCCTCGACGGCGAGGTGAGCAACTCGACATTCGCCGAGATCTTCAGGCAGGCACACCCGGATCGCTTCTTCGAGATGTACATCGCGGAGCAGCAGCTCATCGCCGCGGCCGTCGGCTTGCACGCGCGCGGCTGGAATGCATTCGCCTCCACTTTCGCCGCATTCTTCTCTCGCGCATACGACTTCATCCGCATGGCAGCCATCAGCCGTGTCGACCTGCGTCTCGCAGGCTCGCATGCGGGCGTTTCGATCGGCGAGGACGGCCCTTCGCAGATGGCGCTCGAGGACATCGCCTCCCTCCGGGCGATTCACTCCAGTGTGGTGCTGCACCCATGCGACGCGAATCAAACCGCCAAGCTCGTCGTGGCAATGGCAGACACGAAGGGCATCGTCTTCCTGCGCACGCTACGTCCCAACACGCCGGTGATCTACGGCCCCGACGAGGAGTTCGAGATCGGCGGCAGTCGCGTCATCCGCTCATCCGACGACGACGACGTCACGATCGTCGGTACAGGTATCACGGTCCACGAGGCACTGAAGGCCGCAGACGCGCTCGAGGAAGACGGCATCAGCGCCCGCGTGATCGACGCCTACTCGATCAAGCCGATCGACGGCGGTGCGCTACAGGCGGCTGCCGAGGCGACGGGCAAGATCGTCACCGTCGAGGATCATTACCCCGAGGGCGGCCTCGGTGACGCGGTCCTGGCGTCCCTTGCCGAAAAGGATGAGCACGCGCGAGTGTTGAAGTTGGCTGTGCGAGAGATGCCGCGCTCCGGCAAGCCGGACGAGCTCATGAGCGCCTACGGCATCGACGCGGAGCACATCGCTGACGCGGCACGTCAACTGGTCGGCTCGGAAGTAACGACCTCGTAAAGCCGCCGTTGCCGCTCGCGCGCGGCGCGGAAAGCCTCGACCTTGTCGTGTCGCGGCTCGACGATCGAGTCAAGCGGTGCAGGCGCCGGCCTCTCGCCCAAGCGCTCGAGCGCGACGACGGCCGCGCCCCGCAGCGATGCCTCCCTGACGCCGGACGTCGTGAGCGGACGCCCGAGTGCGTCGGCCATGATCTGCACCCAGTCGGGATCCCTGAGCAGCGCGCCGCCGGTGGCGACAATCTCCTCGACCCCCGGCAGCAGGTCCGCGACCTCGGCGAAGCGGAAGGCAACGCCTTCAAGCCCGGCCTGGCGAAGGTCGAGGGGCGTAGTGCCGAAC
>CATPAS010000358.1 GCA_955652075.1 uncultured Gaiellaceae bacterium
CGAAGTCGCCCCGCACGGAGATCGCCTCGGCACCCTGTGCAGCGGCGGCGCGCGCAGATTCGGGATCGCCGACGTCGACGATCACCGAGATCCCGTCGCCTTCCGAGATGGCCAGACTAAAGCGGCGCTCGCTTCTCACACTTGGGAGTATCTACTGGCCTACCGGGTGCCAGACGGTCTTGAGCTCGAGGAACGATGCGATCTCCCATGGGCTCTGGGAGTCGGGGTCTCCTCGTACGACCCGCTTCACGTTGTCGGCTGCCGCGCGCTCGAGCTCCGCCGACGCGCCTTCGGCGCCCGTGATGTCGAGGGCGTTGACGTCCATGTGCGAGGCGAGCCACGGGGCGAGCTCTTTTCGATGACCCGTGAGGAGATTGACCACGCCGCCGGGAACGTCGGAAGTAGCGAGCGCCTCGGCGAGCTCGATCGCAGCCAGAGGGTGCGTCTCCGAGGCGACCGCGACCACAGCGTTCCCGCCGGTGAGGGCCGGGACGACTCGCGAGACGAGGCCGAGCAGCGGCGGCTCGTCGGGCGCGAGGATCGCGACGACGCCGGTGGGCTCGGGAACGGTGAAGTTGAAGTACGGGCCTGCCACGGGATTCGAGGAGCCGAGCACCTGCGCGAGCTTGTCCGCCCACCCGGCGTACCAGACGATCCGATCGACGGTTCGCTCGACCTCGTCACGCCCGGTGCTCAGTTCGGCGAACTCGGCGCTGCGCGACTCGATCATCTCGGCGAGGCGATAGAGAACCTGGCCCCGGTTGTAGGCGGTCATGCCTGCCCACTTCGGCCAAGCCGCCCGCGCCACGCGCACGGCGTCACGAGCGTCCTTACGCGAAGCGCGGCCGACGTTCTGCCCCTCGGCCTCGTACGTGCGCCCCGACTCGGAGCGCGGGAAGGCTCCGCCGATAAAGAGCTTGTAGGTCTTCTTGACCGGAAGGCGCTCAGCCACCGGAAGACTCGCCTCCGTCGAAGTTCAGATACGGCTCCAACCCGTGGCGGCCACCCTCTCGGCCGAAGCCGGATTCCTTGTAGCCGCCGAACGGCGACGACGGATCGAAGCGATTGAACGTGTTCGCCCAGACAACGCCGGCGCGGAGACGCTCGGCCATCCAGAGAATGCGCGAGCCTTTCTCGGTCCACACGCCTGCGCTGAGGCCGTACGGCGTGTTGTTCGCCTTCTCGACCGCCTCCTCGGGCGTACGGAAGGTGAGGACCGAGAGCACGGGCCCGAAGATCTCCTCCTGCGCGATGCGATAGCTCTGCGCGACGTTCGTGAAGACCGTCGGTGCGAACCAGTAACCCTTCTCCGGCAGCCGGCACGGTGGCTGGTAGATCTCGGCACCCTCCTGCTCGCCGGATTCGACCAGCTCACGAATCCGCTCGAGCTGCTCTTCCGAGTTGATCGCCCCCACGTCCGTGTTCTTGTCCAGGGGATCGCCCACACGAAGCGTCGTCAGGCGCCGCTTGAGCTTTTCGACGACGGGCTCGTAGATCGATTCCTGCACGAGGAGTCGGGAGCCGGCGCAGCAGACGTGGCCCTGGTTGAAATAGATGCCGTTGACGATCCCCTCGACCGCCTGGTCCAGCGCGGCATCGTCGAAGATGATGTTGGCGGCCTTGCCGCCGAGCTCGAGCGTCAGCTTCCTCCCCGTTCCCGCAAGCTCGCGCTGGATTGCCTTGCCGACCTCGGTAGAACCGGTGAAGGCGATCTTGTCGACGCCCTCCGACTTCACCAGCGCCGCGCCCGCGCGTCCGTCGCCGGTGACGATGTTCACGACTCCGGGCGGCAGTTCGGCCTGACGCAGCACGTCGGCGAAGAGGAGCGCCGAGAGCGGCGTCGTCTCGGCCGGCTTGAGCACGACGGTGTTTCCGGCAGCCAACGCAGGCGCGATCTTCCAGGACAGCATCAGCAGCGGGAAGTTCCACGGGATGATCTGACCGGCCACGCCGACCGGACGGGGCCGGCGGTTCGGGAACGCGTACTCGAGCTTGTCAGCCCAGCCCGCGTAATAGAAGAAATGAGCCGCCGCGAGCGGCAGGTCGACGTCGCGCGACTCCTTGATCGGCTTGCCGCCGTTCAGCGACTCGAGCACGGCGAACTCTCGCGCGCGCTCCTGGAGGATGCGCGCGATGCGGAAGAGGTACTTCGCGCGCTCCGCGGTGGAGATGCCGGACCACCCATTCTCAAATGCATCACGCGCGGCCGCGACAGCTGCTTCCACCTCCTCGGGGGTCGCCTGGCCGACCTCCGCGAGCGGCTCCTCGGTCGCCGGCGAGATCGTCGTGTAGGTCTCGCTCGGCTCGAGCCACGTGCCGCCGACGTAATGGCCGTAGCGGTCGTCGAGCGTCACGAGGTCACGCGATTCCGGAGCGGGCGCATACGCCCACTCCTTCGGAACCGGGGTGCGATCCTGCTTTCGCTCGAGCTCAGTCAACGGTGAAGTAGTCCGGGCTCTGGTAGGCGCCGGTCTTCTCCTTCCGCAGCTGCATCAGGACGTCGTTGAGGAGCGACGACGCGCCCAGGCGGTAGAGGTCCGGCGTCAGCCACTCGACGCCGAGAGTCTCGTGCAACTGGACGAGGTAATGGACGGCCTGCTTCGCCTGGCGGATACCGCCCGCAGGCTTCATCCCGATCATGCGGCCGGTCTCCTCGTACACGTCACGGATCGCCTCGAGCATGCAGAGCGTCACCGGCAGCGTGGCCGCGCCGGGCAGCTTGCCCGTCGAGGTCTTGATGAAGTCCGCGCCGGCGGCCATCGCGAGGAGAGAAGCCCGCCGGACGTTGTCGTACGTCCCGAGCTCGGCTACTTCGAGGATCACCTTCAGGCGCACCTGTCCCGACGCTTCCTTCACCTGAACGATCTCGTCGTAGACTTTCGCATAGCGATTGGAGAGAAACGGACCGCGGTCGATCACCATGTGGACCTCGTCGGCACCGTTCTCGACGACCCAGCGCACCTCCTCGAGCTTCGTCTCGATCGGCGACTGGCCCGAGGGAAACGCGGTTGCAACCGATGCCACCTTGACGCTCGTGCCTTCGACCCGCGCAACGGCAGACGGGACGAGATTCGGGTAGACGCAAATCGCCGCCACCGACGGGATCCCGGCGTCGCTTGGATCGGGACGGATCGCCTTCGACGCGAGCGCGGCCACCTTTCCGGGCGTGTCCTGGCCTTCGAGTGTCGTCAGATCCATCATCCGCACGGCCAGCTCCAAGGCGAAGACCTTGGCCTCGCGCTTGATCGACCGTTTGGCGAGTGAGGCCGCCCGCTCCTCGAGCGCGACGGCGTCCACTGATCCGACCCGCGGGAGTCTGGGCTCGAGCGGAAGCTCGAAACCCCGTGGAAGAACGGGCGCCTGCGCCATGGAAATCAGTCTAGCTCCCGGCCATTGGTCGAAATCTGCACCCTAGGATCCTCATAGAGTCACACGCGCGACAGACCGGGTCCCACCACGCCCGCCCACCGACACACTAAGCAGGAATCCGCCACGTGTCCGTCAGCGGACCGAGACGAAACCGCCACGTTGGCGAAGCGCTAAAGGCCGAGGCGTTGCAGCGTTGCTTCGTCTCGGCGCCAGCGCGGCTTCACTTTCACTCGGAGCTCGAGGTATATGGGATGGCCGACGACCGCCTCGATCTCCGGGCGCGCGCGCCGACCGATCTCCCGCACCATCGAGCCCCCTTTGCCGACGACGATCTGCTTCTGCGACTCCGTCTCGACGAGCACGTCGGCCTCGATGACCTTCTCCCCGAGCTCCTGCACCTCGACCGTGATCGCATGGGGAAGCTCGTCCTTCGTCAGGCGCAGCGCCTGCTCGCGCACGAGCTCGGCGATCTGAACCTCAACCGGCAGGTCGGTGCGCTGCTCCTGCGGGAAGTACAACGGCCCTTCGGGGAGCAGCGCAACGAGCTCTTGCCGCAGCTCCTCGATGCCGTCGCCCGTCTTTGCGCTGACCGGATGGAGGGCATGAAAGTCGCCGAGCTTCGCGGCCGCCTCCATCTGGGTCGCGATGTGGCCCCCTTTCAACCGGTCGACCTTGTTCAGGACGATGACGACCGGAACGCCCAGCTCGAACACGCGCCGCGCGACGAACCGGTCACCCGCGCCGATCCGCTCGCGGGCAGACAGAACGAGCAGAACGGCCTCGACGTCCTCGAACGACGCGTCCACTGTCCGCTGCATGTGCTCGGTCAAGGGATCGAGCGGCCGCTGGAAACCCGGCAGGTCGGCGAGGACGAGCTGGTAGTCCTCGCCGTTCGCGATCCCGAAGATCCGTCGCCTCGTCGTTTGCGGCTTGTCGGAGACAATCGCCACCTTGCCGCCCGCGAGCGCATTCACGAGCGTCGACTTGCCGACGTTCGGCCGTCCCGCGACGGCGACGAAGCCCGACTTCAAGCTGGCAGATCCCAGGTATACGGCAGCAACTCTGCCGCCGAATACGTGACGAGCTCGCCGGCCGAGTTCAGGAAGGTGATCTCGTCGATCCGAAACTCGTAGAGCCACTGCCGGCAACCACCGCACGGAGAGGCCGTGATCCCGATCGCCGCGATGTCACCGGGCTTGTAACCCTCGCTGACCGCCTTGACAATGGCGGTCTTCTCGGCGCAGACGCCGAGCGGGTACGCGGCGTTCTCCACGTTCACGCCCTCGAAGACCTTGCCGTCCCGGGTGCGCACTGCGGCCCCGACGAGGTAGTTCGAATAGGGCGCGTACGCTCGTTCCGAGATCGCGACGGCACGCTCGTAGAGATCCTTGCTCATAGCGGCCGCTTCAATTCAAGCGTTTTCGGCCAGCGACGCCTCAAAGCAACTGGAAGAGCGAGAGGGTCACGAGCGCGCCGAGCGCGCCTCCGTAGGCGACCTCGAGGGCGGAGTGAACCCCGGATTCAACGCGAGTCTGGGCCACGAGGACTGCCATGATGAAGGTCAGCGCGCTGACGACGAACCGGTGGGAGTCGCCGACGATATACGTCGCAGCCGTCCAGCCCGCGAAGGCGACCGCGGCATGTCCGGATGGAAGGCCTCCGCGGAGGGGCGTTCCGCGACCCGTCCAGGCCTTCGTGGCGATCACGATGATCACGGTCAGCACGAGAGCGACCACGGTGATCTCGGCGGGGGCGTTACGGAGCTTGTCGAGCACGCGCGCGGTCTTGTCGGCGGCCTTGCCCGCGAAGACGAGGTAACCGACGGCCACCGCGTTCACGGACGCAATCAGCACCGCGCCGGCGGCGATGTCCTTCGCCAGCTTCGCCATCGGGTCGAACGACGTCGTGGCGGCGTCGATCGCCCCTTCGATGGCGGTGTTGATCATCTCGGCCACCAGAACGAACGCGATCGAGATCAACAACACGATCAGCTCGATCTTCGAGACGCCGACCGCGACTGCGGCGACGATCACTACGACCGCCGCTGCAAAGTGCAGCCGCAAGTTGCGCTGCGTGCGCAACACGTGGATCACGCCCTCGATGGCGAAGTTGAAGCTCTCGATCACGGACGGACGCCGCCTCATGCGTGAGCCCGCTCCCGGGCTTCCATCTCCGCCCCATGGTCGTAGCCGATGAGGTGCAGCACCGCGTGCACGACGGGAGCGCGCCACGCTTCTCCAACCACCTGCGGGCAGACAACAACGTCACCGAGCTGACGAGGCATTCCTGCCGGCAGCGGCTCGCGGCCGTCGATCGGGAAGGCGAGCGCATCCGTCTCCTCGTCGACCCCGAGATGCTCGCGCTTCAGGTCGCGGATCTCATCTGGACCGACGAGCTGCAGGCCGAGCTCGCCCTCCTCGATTCCCTCCGCCTGCAGAACCTCGCGGATCAGATCCGACGCAGCCTCGAGGTCGGCCTGCAGCTCGTC